>NZ_VPEE01000133.1:0-1642 GCF_013417345.1 Acinetobacter sp. YH16032
AAGCAGACGTGCACAGAAAACAGTAATCAAAGAACGAAATCTGAATCCTGTGCTTGACTTGGAAATGTCTGTATAGGACATTTCTATTTGGTTATTAGGTAGGACATTTCTACTTAGGAATAACAGATTTTGTGGTAGGACATTTCTACTTGGGAATAACATGTTTATTTTATCTCATATAAATCATAAGCTTATACTAAACAATTCCAGAGTTCAGTGCACTGGAATGGCTTTTTTGTGATTATTCATGTTCCACACTTGTTATTTGATCAATGTTCCGCAGTTTTGTGTAGCCTCATTTAACCCTAAAGCAGAAAAAAATGTCCAGATAAAACAAGAATAGATGTCCAAGTATTATTGATTTTACATCAAGAGACAGGCTAGCCTAATTCTAAAGGATTAAAAATGCTATACACATATGAGCTCTATTCAAATAATTTAAGGCAAAATCAAACCTTATAACTTCAATAATATTCAAAAATCACTATAAAAATTTTGCTATATAGCGAACAAATTTCTAGAGTTAAAATTGATATGGCTACAAGAGAAGAAATAGGTAAAGAAATACGTTTGGCAAGAAAAGCTCTGGGCTATACACAGAAAAATCTTTCAGAAAAAACGAACATCAATAAAACAACAATTTCAGAAATAGAAAATGGCAATTTTACAGGCTCATTTAGTATATTCGAAAGTGTACTTAATACCGTAGGTCTACAATTTGAAGTGGATAAAAAGAAGTATAAATTTCCGCACTGGGATGAAATTGAAGCAATGTTTGCGGAAGATGATGAATAAATTGTAAATCGGTACTGAATAAGGTATCAAGAAAGGCAAAGCGCTGCCCATCGACCTCATTACGCCAGACCACTTGTGTCAGATATTCCAGATTGAACTGATAGCAAATCACGGTTCCTCGCGACACCACGCGAAACGGATTAAGCTTAAAGCAAGTTGTTAGACTCTATTAGATTGTAAATATCTAATTAGACTTCTTTAATCTAATAGGATCTAATCAGGCTAATAAAGTACCCTTCTTACCGACTAAGTCGGTTTATTTCATAACTCTATTATTTTGTGGTTTAATACATATATTTAGATATAAGACCCAATATTATGGATTTAAAATTCAAAAAACCTGAAGAGGTTATCACGTTATTATGTGAAAGGCTTCGTAAAGAACGACTTTATCTGGAAATGACTCAGGCAGACGTCGCTACACGTGCTGGTATTGGTGTAAATACAGTATCTAATTTGGAAGCTGGTCGAAATGTTTCATTTGAAAATTTAGTACGCGTTGCCATGGTATTGGGCCGATTAAAAGAATTAGAGGAACTCTTCAAACCTCATTTAAACAGTGTAAATGACATTCTCCGCTATGAGAGCAATACGGCTCGCCAACGTATCAAAAGGAAATAAATCCATGCTCAAAAAACTGGTGGTGTTTCAAAAAGTATGCTGAAAAAAACAATATGGCTTTTGATAAAATAGAGGTATGAAAATAACGCTACAAATCAGATGTCCTACCTGTCTAAGTAACAATATAAAGAGAAATGGCATCAAAGTAGATGGGAAACAAAACCATCAATGCAAAGATTGCAAACGTCAGTTTATTGGTGATCATGCATTAAGCTATCAAGGGTGT
>NZ_VPEE01000134.1:0-1635 GCF_013417345.1 Acinetobacter sp. YH16032
ATTCCGGCTCTGCCTCCGAATCACGCTGCGGTATCGAAAGATTACAGTGCGTACCTGATAAGAGCACCAATCAACGGACTAGGGATTTCTTGGATTGCACCGTCGAAAGAAGCCCAACCTAACCAGACTTAGCCAGATTAACGAGCTAAGAGACCATGACCCAATAACTGATCATGGAGAAAAGCAAAGACAAGATGAAGATGTCGCTTCGCTCCGTTTTGATTAGTACCACATTGGGGCATTAGGCGTTTTTTACCTAGATTTTATCGGTGAACAATAACACCTAAACTCTCAACAAGCTGAAGCGCCTGCTCTCCATCCAACTTCACTCCATCTAAATTAATTCGCCTTGCATCAAGCTCGCCAAGCGCCCCACCCGTTAAATCACAACCAGTAAAATCAGCCAAAGACCAATCAAACGATGAAAACTCCCCACAAGAAAGATCGGAGCCACGAAACACGGCGCCAGTTATCACAGTGCCATTCCAGCGATTTTCCCACAGTTCGCACTTTTCTAATATGACTCTAGAAAAATTAGCGTAACTAAGATTTGTCTTGGTTATATAAGCACTACAAAACCATGACCTTGTAGTTATCATATTCATAAAATTAGCCCCTCGAAAATCAGCTCCTTGAGCTAAACACTCACTAATTTCAAGACCTAAGGCGCTAATGTTTTTAAAATTACTCATTGATAAATCGCAGCTTTTAAAGCTAGCGTTTTTTAGTTTGGCTCTATTAAAATCACACCCTTCCAAGCTATTCCTGTCGTAAAAACTACAATCAACAAATTCAGTATCAGTTAAATCAACCCCTGAAAAATCACAATTTGAAAAGGCAATATTTTTAACTCTATTCCCCGTAAATTGATCTCGTGAAAACTTTTCATTGATAAAGTGCTTTTCCATACATGCTACACCTGGTTATTTATACAGTGCAATCATTGTACATTAATTTGAACAACCTTAAACTCTAGCTAAAATTGATTCATACAATCCCTTTTATGTTAAACGGGCGAGTTAGTTTACTAAAACCGCCCATTCATCCGCATTAAAGCCCCTCAAAACGATTTTAAGACACGATCACCCTATCAAACACCCAAATCTACCCTGAAAGTTTAGAACGGTTTCTGTGCCGTTTGGCTTCGTTTTTAACATTATTTTATTAGCCACAAAAATTACCCCTTAACCTTCAAAATAATTATCTTCCCGTTTGACTCATAAACGGTGAACGGGCAGATAAAATTTTTATCTGTCTGTGAATCGTTGGACAAGCGCAGCGCGTCAGAAAAAGACTCGTAGAGGCTTCGGGGTATCAGGGGAAAGCCCCCTGAGTACGCGACGGTAATAAACGGTAAAAATGTCCCCATTTTGTCCCCGTTTGTGTATCGTCGCCCTCGTGCCTGTAATTTTGTATTTGGAGATATTTTTAACAAACCAATTAAAAACGCATAGGTAACACACCTTAGAGCCTTGTACGTCAACGTTTTTAGACAACGAGAAAAAAGGGGAATTAATGGCAGAGAGCAAAAAAACAACAACGGTGAGCTTTAGAATTGAAGATGATCTCAAAGATAAACTTCAAATCATTGCTGAACGAGAAAATAAAACTATCACCAACAAAGCACGTGAAATC
>NZ_VPEE01000135.1:0-1616 GCF_013417345.1 Acinetobacter sp. YH16032
AAAATTGCGTACATTTGACGTAAATATTTTGTTATCGTTCTTTGAGAATTGAGCCTGTACTTTTGCGGTATCTGAATTAATGGAATTGAATATGAATAATGATTGGCTGTCTGAAAAAATCACCTATATTTCTGCTTTAAAGAACCCTAGTGATGCACAAAAACTTTTACTTGAATTAGCCAAAATTCAGTACAGAACATCTGACCAAGAGAAAAAGATTAATGCCTTGATCAAAGCTGAAAAAGCCATAGATCGAGCAAATAAGCAAAAAGTTGCTGTTAGAAAATTATTGAATGCAGAAAAGGAAGCTGAACGTAAAGCTCGTACACGTCATCTCATTCAATTAGGCGCATTATTTGAAATAGCTAACCTAGATCAACGTGACCCAGCCGAATTACTTGGCGTTCTTCTAAAAACTGCTGAAATAGACCCAAATGATATGAAATGGCAAATTTGGAAGGATTTAGGACAAGAAACCTTAAATCAGCGTAAAAAAAATAATTAACTGATTACTTAATTTATTTATTTGGTAAAATCAAAAACTTATTTTATTAAGTTTTATAGAGTTTTTTATGAAAAAAACAATTATCGGGGCATTAGCTGTTTCAACACTTTTACTTTCTGCATGTAGTACATCACAACCTATGTGGAGAAAAGCAGGAATTACTCCACACGATGTTAATAATGCTTTAGCAAAATGTCGCTATGACGTAGGTTTAGCTAAAGTAAATCAAAATGAAAAAGCTGAAATGATACAAGATTGCATGATGGCACAAGGTTTCAGATATACCTATTAATCTTTATAAAATTCAAATAAATAGGTTTATTAATGAAAAAGTTCATAGGTTTCATATCCATCGCTATTTTTTGTACAAATTCTTTAGCAGAAATCCCTGTAAAAAATAATAGTATCCCTTTCAATAAGCTTCCTATAGAAATTAAAGAAGCAGTCCAAACTAATTATATTGAAGCATGTCAAGGTATAGCTGAAGATGAAGAAATGGCTATTAAAAATCCAAAAATCACTTTCCATAAAGGATTTTTGGTAAATGTAGATTTTAATGGCGATGGACTAAAAGATTACATTATCCGATCTTCAGCAGTTACCTGTGAAGGTGCTTACTCTATGTTTACTGGAAGTAGTGATGGCTTTATAGATATCTATTTTCAAAATGAGGCAGGTAAATACAATCATGTACTTAATTATTGGTTAGGTCGTGAAGGTTTAGGACTTCAAAAATCAAAAGATGGATATCGTTTTATATCTGAATATAACAACAGTTATTTAGCTTGGGATAAATCTATAAGTAAGTTTATTTCATATTATGGTCCCGAAAAAAGAAAAGATATTTTGGACATAAATGATGAAAACTCTACGACTAGTCAAACTTCTACAGAAAAAGGTGAAGTTTTAAGACAAGCATTTAATTAAGATATACTTTTACTACTTAAATAGCCTAAGCAGAAAAGAGGGTGTAATATAATTCCGCCCTCTTACCCCCCTCTAAAAAACAAATGCTCTCAACTTCTCAACTCGCCCCCAAAGCGTCGCACTTCGTGCTTTGGCTTTGGAAACGGTTGAGAGAGTTTCGGCAATACTCTTCCTAAAGGCGGTC
>NZ_VPEE01000136.1:0-1609 GCF_013417345.1 Acinetobacter sp. YH16032
TGCTCAGGAAGATGGATCCGTTTACTCTCGGAAGTAGTCAATTCGTCATAGTTAGAGTCAGTCTGTGACCGAGGATCCGTTGCTATATTTGAATTTGTAGATTCATTTAGCTTATCAATATTTTCTTGTTGTGACTGTTCTAAGGTGCCTTTAAACTCAATTCTATGAGTAAGATCTTCAATATGTTGCATCAAAGACTTTTCTCTTTGATTTGCTAAATCTAACTGATTTTTTAGTAAAGAAATCTGATCTTTTAATAGATTTTCGACTTCAGATTGAACGTGTACCTGTACATCCTTCTGAACTTGTTCAGTACGTGTACTGGACTGAACACCGATTGGGTTGCCATAAACTCTGATAAGTTCAGATAAGTCTATTAGACCATCATTATCTCTTGATAATTCACCATTTTTTAAAGCCTCATATATTGTTGTCCGTGATTTTTTAAAGGCTTTACTTGCGTCCATAACGCTAAATTTTGTAGTGTTCAATACAATCCCTCTGTTCATGTACAAGGATGTTCAGGTGAGCATATTACTGAACATTATCTTTATTTTGTTTGAAAGCCAACCTTTACTAGATATGGATATAGTTCTTTAAATTTTTCAGCATCTAATAGCATTTCGGCAATTCGTACGGCAAATTGCGGATAGCTTTCGGTGCCTTGAGAATACTTACTCATTTCAGGCAGTTCTGACAATTTGTTAGCAAATAAATGACGCTGGGCATCTGTTAACTTGGTGAAAATATCTAAGGTGTTTTGATCTCTAGCTTCTAGATTTGGTTTGTTAACGTTTTTCTTTTGCTTGAATGAGAATGAAAAGCCATAAATTGAACGTCCTTTTTTATGCTGCTCATATTTAACAGTGATATCTGTAAACTCATTAACTTGATCTATAGCTAGATGTAAGACTCTGTCTTTAAAGTTCCCCATTCTTGTGTACTCATCATCAAGCACACCAATTTTTTTTCTAAACTCTTCAAGCTCTATAACAGGAGTTTGGCCAGTGCTACGCCATGCGATCAATAATTCATATAGGCGTACAGCATAAGCACTACTGAGATTACTAACTTGCTGTAATTCATACTTAGTGAACTGTTCTTCGAGTTTAGTAATTAATGGAACAATAGCGGGTGCAAAAATTAACTTAACAGTCGCTTCAGCATCAATATAACGAATCTCACTAACCCATCGGCTTAGTACGTTTTCGATGTTTCCTCGTTTATTCATCTCTTGATAGCTAAATTGTCTAGCAAATAAATCTTTTGAAGCATCCTTTAATGCTTGATAGGCAGTCTGTCTTGCAACATTGAATTGATTGATATAGCTCTCTGCATGCACCTCTAAAGGGTTGTTTGCATTAATGCCTTTACCACTTTCTCTTGCTTCAACAATAGCTAAAAGAATAAGTCGCTGTTCAACTAGATCTAGGTTATAGCTTGCGTTAATTAAAGCATTATCTTTTACAACTAGATCTCGCATGTTATTAGTCTACTTTTTTATTTCTGAATATAAATCTATATAAAATATTATGTAGTTAAATGCAAGGTAAACGTAGTTAAATCTACAAAAAAAAATAAGTAGACTTATGGTAGGTAAACGTAGTCA
>NZ_VPEE01000137.1:0-1603 GCF_013417345.1 Acinetobacter sp. YH16032
CAAAATTTCAAAGTGTACTGATGAGTACACTTTGAATGGGTTCTAACACCCGAATTTCGTATATGAGATTTTATGTTAAATTTTTGGTGGTGTTTCAAAAAGTATGCTGGCATTAAACGAATCCATTATTGATATAAAAGAACGCTAAATCAAAGGCTTTGTAATGATTTTCAAGCTTTTTGGAGAAGTTGCAGCTTCTCCTAAAGCCTCGCCTGATCCGATGCCGTAATCGACAATTATTGCCTTCTATACCCACAGTGAAAAATTTACCAATCAACTGTTTGCATTCTTTAAAGGTCGTAACAAAGCTATCCCAATGGTCACTTGATATACATGTATAGCTTACACCTAACTGCTTCAATTTTAATTTAAGTCGTTTTGCAGTGGCTAAATCTCGGTTACCCCATACATAAGCAACAATTTCACCTGTTTCTCGATGATAGGCATAAATTAGCCATTGTTTATTTTGCTTATGACCAACAAAAGTCCAAAACTCATCTACTTCAAGGGTTTCATAATGACTTTGCTGTGCTCGAAGTTGATATTTTGATTGGCTAAGTGTCCGTAGAACTTTACCGATACTTACTCTTTCAATTTCTGCTATATCCCTGACACCACTGCCTCGCACCATGAGGTGTAATATTTTGGTTTTGATACCTGAGTGACAGCCTTGATAACTGAGAGCATGATCACCAATAAATTGACGTCTGCATATTTTACATTGGTAATTTTGCTTACCATCTACTTTTGTGCCATTTTTCTTTATACTGTCACTTAGGCAGGCTGGACACTTGATTTCTAGAGTTATTCGCATTTCTCTATTTTATCAAAATCCAACCTGCTTTTTTTCAGCATACTTTTTGAAACACCACCACAACTGTTAATGCTGAAAATAGAGCTTATACTCAACTTATTCGTCCATAATATATAAATTCACAATATTTAAAAGCTGGCTCATTTCAGTAAAAGTCGCAAGATTTTTCATTTTCACAAGGCTTTCCTTTAGAATAGGCGCATCTTATTTCTTAGCTTTGATTTCTCAATGATTCAGTTAGACCAGTTATCTATACGTCGCGGTGGACGTGTTTTATTTCAAAAAGCGTCGATGCAGTTACACCCAGGATGGAAAATTGGCCTAACCGGTGTCAATGGTGCCGGGAAATCGACCCTGTTTTCAGCTTTGCTTGGTGGCATGGAGTCAGACACCGGTTCGTTGACCCGTCCTGCGGTATGGACCGTGGCGCATATGGCGCAGGAAATCAAAGCGCTGAATATGAAAGCCATTGATTTCGTCTTGTCCGGCGATGAAGAATACTGGGATATTCAACAGAAACTGGAGCAGCCAGATCAGCTGGATGATGCAGAACTGGCCCATTTATATGGCCGTTTTGATGAAATTTCAGGTTATTCTGCGCCGGCCAAAGCTTCGCAACTGATGGCCGGTCTGGGCTTTTTTGAACATCAATCCCAACTGGATGTTTCAAGTTTTTCTGGTGGCTGGCGCATGCGCCTGAATCTGGCGCGTACCCTGATGAGCCGTTCCGATTTACTCCTTCTTGATGAACCGACCAACCATTTAGACCTGGATGCCATTCTCTGGCTC
>NZ_VPEE01000138.1:0-1591 GCF_013417345.1 Acinetobacter sp. YH16032
TCGCGTGATGTCCGATCCGTAGGTCGGCACACGCGACAAAATGACAGTATTTTGCTTTTCTTTGTGTCGGCGCGGGACGACGCCTAAGTTCTAGCGATTTTGACGCATACGGGAGCAGTAATCAGAGAAAAAAAGGATTTAAGAAGCATAAAGCTTCAGTTCGCTCATAGACATTCGCTCTGAAAGCCTTGCGCCTTAAGGGTTACGTGAGATTTCGTAAATATACCAAGATCAAAAAAATGCCCTAAAAGATAGACTTAAGGGCATTTTGACTGGAGATATAAAACTAACTTGAGGCTAAAAGCTGAAATTCAAGTAAAGTGCGCCCTTTGGGGTTAAGGGGTCGAACCCCTTACAAGTCCTGTGGCTACGGGGTAGGCTTGCTTAATGAATCAATAAAATCTTTGTTATCCGTTATAAGACCAGTAAAAGCAGCGTCCACAATAGAACGATCATCTAAAACCTGAAATTCTGTCAATTCGGAAAAAGAATAATAATCCCCATCATCTACAGAAAACTCATGATCACCATGAAGATGTAAAACAACCGAAGTAACCTCACCATCACTTTGATAAGTTGTTCCACCCAAACAAATACTATATGAAACTTGTTTGCCTAACAAATCTTTTAAGTGTTCAACTGTTTGATTTATATCAATATTTCCCATTTAAAAAACCTCTATTTATTTAACTATTCAAGTATTAGTGATTTATCATTATGGTGAGAGTTAGAGAAGATCAGGGAATACTCACCCTAGAGCACTAAAAGCACCCTAAGCAGTATTACCCGAACAATGTAAGGCATCACTACGGAGCCGAGCCATCGTTTCACAGGAGCGCATTACAGTCTATTGCTGCGCTTGTCTTGGTTAGGGCATAGATCACCCCCTGAACACGTCCAAAACCGCCTATAAACGCCTTTTAATGATCACCGCAAGGGATTACCCCAATATACTCACGATCAGCGTTTTATGACTACTCATGCCGTTGTCTGCTTTGTTCAGATCCCCCAGTAGCAGACTTAAACCTAAAATGCGCTGGCGTCACTGTACCTCCCACCCACATCAAGGACGGAAATTAATTATTTGGACGGATTAAGAACGAAAGAGGGATTTATTTTAATTCTACGAACGTTATAATCATCTAACAGCACGGAGATTTAATCTTGAATCTTATATCGAGTTTCAGCTCATATAACTTTCGTTATTAATTATTACCAGTAATTAATAACCGTGCATCCAATATAAAACTAAAGCCGATCATAAATCAATATGGTCGGTTTTTTTTATGGAAAATATTTGGATTTTTTTAGATTGAGCGCATAGATCGGATACCGTTACCCCCATCTTATTAGTGGGGGTATTTAAGAAATTCCTTTCAACCCCCCCTATAAACTCGGAGTATTGGATCATTTTTTGATCAATTTCCTGATTATGTTAATCCGTGTGCAAGCAGGACGCAATAGCAATGAAAAATGACCGCTTTCGTTTAAAAAATCCTTGAACTGGCATTTTGTCGCGTGATGTCCGATCCGTAGGTCGGCACACGCGACAAAATGCCAGTATTTTGCTTTTCTTTGTGTCGGCGCGGGA
>NZ_VPEE01000139.1:0-1590 GCF_013417345.1 Acinetobacter sp. YH16032
AACACAATTTAAAAAGCATTTCGTATAAGGTGTATTATGTTAATTTTAGAAAAAACTTAAAATTATCTATTAAAGAATCATATATTTTTGGATTACTTATAAGTGAAATAGCACCTATATAGTGCAGGCTTAGCTAGAAAAACTATAACACTCTAAGAAAGTATGGGTTTTTATGTACAAGGCAATTTCATGAGAAGCCAGATGATAAAATTCGAGGCTCCCCAATTTTGTAAATCAAATATATGCAAAATAATGTGAGTAAGCCGGCAGTACCGGCATTAACACTGGCTGCACTAGGAGTAGTATTCGGCGATATAGGAACGAGTCCATTATATGCATTAAAAGAAAGCTTTCATGCGACACGCGGGCTACCTATTAATGAACTTAATATCCTGGGAATTCTCTCTTTAATCTTTTGGACCATTACCTTAATTGTTTCGCTTAAATATGTTTTGGTGATCATGAGAGCTGATAACAATGGTGCAGGGGGTATCATGGCATTACTCGCCTTAAACCTTAGGCAAAAAGGATTGTCCCGTGGAAAAAGATTGGCAATCATTATCTTAGGTTTCATTGGAGCATCCTTATTCTTCGGTGACGGTATCATCACCCCTGCTATTTCTGTTTTATCTGCAGTTGAGGGACTTTCTGTTGCTGCCCCGTCATTTGATCGCTTCATTATTCCAATCAGTATTGGAATTCTTATAGCTCTCTTTGCCGTTCAAAAACATGGGACTGCAATGATGGGGAAGTTTTTTGGTCCTATTACCCTGTTATGGTTCCTATCTATTGGTGCCATTGGCATTATGAGTATTATTCAAAGTCCATTTGTTCTTGCATTATTCAGCCCACACTGGGCTTTTTTATTCGTTATTAACAATCCTCTTATTTCATTTTTTGTGATGGGAGCTGTGGTTTTAACAGTAACAGGTGGTGAAGCCTTATATGCGGATATGGGACATTTTGGTATTTTACCGATCAAGTTAGGCTGGTTTTTAATTGTACTGCCATGTCTGATGCTGAATTATGCTGGACAAGGAGCATTACTGTTAAGAGATCCTTCGGCTATCACCAATCCTTTTTACCTGCTTCTGCCTTCAGCCCTTCTATATCCTATGATTATTCTGGCTACTGCAGCTGCAGTGATTGCCTCACAGGCTTTAATCAGTGGGGTATTCTCAATGGCTAAACAGGCAATACAGTTGGGATATCTACCTAGGCTTACAGTTTTACATACCTCCGCTTCGGAAATTGGACAAATTTATATTCCATTACTGAACTGGCTCCTGTTTATCTCTATCACCATCTTGATCTTAATATTTGAAAGTAGCAGCAAGTTGGCAGGTGCTTATGGTCTGGCCGTCACTGTGACCATGTTCTGTGACACACTGTTAGTAGCTTTTCTGGCTTATAGTTACTGGAAATGGAAAACATGGAAAGTCTTACTGTTCATTATTCCATTCGCCTTTATTGATCTGGTTTTGCTGAGTTCAAACCTATTAAAAGTCCTGATTGGAGGCTGGGTACCAGTCGTTATTGCGGTTATTGTTTTTACCATCATGATGACCGGGAAAAAAGGCAGAGAGTTTT
>NZ_VPEE01000140.1:0-1589 GCF_013417345.1 Acinetobacter sp. YH16032
GGCGTTATCGAGGCCAGAGAAGACAACGATGAGGTATATAAATTGATATTAAAGTCGAAAAGACCGTTGAACACAACCGGAATTTGTCATTGCCTTCTCACAGACAGAGAGGAGGTAAGGCATGAATATGATTTCACTGAAATTGATTCTACAAGCTATTAGCTTGCTAGCAGACTTAATTCAGCTCACGCAAATCTTGCAACCATTACTCTATTAAATATTAAAACCGCCTGCTGGATCAGGCGGTTTTTTTCGTTTTGCTTGGTTCTACGTAAATTAAAGAGCAGAACTACCCATAAAAAATAATTTCATTCACGTACGAGCCTCAAGAAACACTATCATTGCACTATACATAAAAGATAAAAGTATTAAATGATAAAAATACCTATCAATAGACTATTAATCTTTATTAAATGATAGTATTATCATTGTACTTATTTTTTTAAGTCTTTTTGATAGGTAGTCGGTTATGATAGTTCGCATTTATGTACGTGCATCAACTAAAGAGCAAGATGCTGAAAGAGCGCTCAGTGACTTGGTCGAGTTCAGTAAGAGCTATAGCGCTGGACACGTTGAATACATCGAAAATGAAAGCGGCACGAAGTTAACCCGACCCATCCTCAATCGGCTTTTAAACGAATCAGAGCCAGGTGACATTTTACTCGTGGAATCGGTCGACAGATTGTCACGCCTAGAACAAGCCGACTTCGACATTCTTAAGCAACAGATCAAGAGCAAAGGACTGCGCCTGGTCGTCGCTGATCTACCCACAACACACGTCGTTAATAGTGGCATGACAGGAGAGATACTGAACGTCATCAACAGCATGTTGATAGACCTACTTGCAACTATGGCGAAGCTTGATAACGACAAAAGGAGAGAACGCATTAAGCAAGGACTAGAAAGGTCAGGTTACAAGCCGGCAGGAAAGAAAGCCAATACCGCTAAGCATGAGCGTATTAAACAGCTACTTAAGGCCGAAAATATGACAAAAGAAGAAGTAGCAAAAGCTGTAGGTGTGGGTATCGCTACTGTATATCGAGTACAGAGGACGATATAGAAATAAAAATTGGTAGTGTTCAAAAATCTGTGTCATTTCAATAAACTGAATCAAACAGGAAATGACACATCATGGCAAACAACTTTGATTTCGAAGCAGCTTTAAAACAATTACAATCAGGACAACCCCTCACTGGTGAAAACGGTATCCTGACACCACTAATCAAACAGCTGACAGAAGCGGCTTTAAATGCTGAAATTGAAAACTATCTGGAAGAAAATCCTAAACCATCCAATCGCAGGAATGGTTACTCTCGCAAGACCGTAAAATCATCCTCCGGTTCATTTGAACTGGAAACACCTCGTGATCGCACTGGTGATTTTGAGCCTCAACTCGTCAAGAAAAATCAAACCAAACTCTCTGAAGAGATCGACAGTAAAGTCATCTCACTGTTTGCGCTCGGCATGAGCTACCGTGATATTCAAAAACATATTGCCGATATGTATGCACTGGATATTTCCGAGGGTGCCATTACCAATATTACAGACAAGCTAATCCCCGAATTACGTGCCGGGCAACAGAGGCCGCT
>NZ_VPEE01000141.1:0-1544 GCF_013417345.1 Acinetobacter sp. YH16032
TTAGATATACAGTCTATTTATGATTTAGGGGATACAAAAGTATTTAGTTCTGCAGCGGTACTTCCAGCACTAGTTTTTTCTAAAAAAAATAATAATCAAATTAAGGTCGATCCTGAATTTATTACTGTTTATGAAGTGAAAAAATCAAAACAAGACCATAAAGAGGTCGAAACGATTTTTTCAGAAATAGAGGATATTACTCAACATATTAAAGTTGGTAAGTCTAAATTTGAAATTATTAGAGGAATCTTAGATTTATCTAGTTCTAAAAATAACGTATGGACTGTATCAACTAAGGAAAGTAATTCATGGTTAAGTAAAGTAACGATGAATACTTGGAAAACATTTAAAGACATTGGTCCAATTCGAGTAGGTGTTAAGTCTACAGCAGATAAGGTATTTATACGTGACGATTGGGATTCGTTTGATCCTAAACCTGAATTAATCAAATATTTGTTGACTAGCGAATGTGCGCAACAGTTTAAGGCTATCAGACCGAATAAGCCTAAAGAAATTATTTATCCACATACAAGTGAAAATGGAAAGAAAAAAGCCGTAGATATAGATCAGTATCCAGCTACTAAACAATATTTAGAAGTGTACAAAGAGCAATTAAGTAGTAGGGAATATCTGATAAAAGCGGGTAGAAATTGGTATGAATTGTGGGTTCCACAAAATCCAAGTCTGTGGTGTAAGCCAAAGATTGTTTTTCCAGATATCTCTGAAAAACCAAAATTTTGGATAGATCTAGAAGGCAATATAGTTAATTGTGAATGCTATTGGATTACACCAGACGATAGTAAAGATAATGAATTATTATGGTTATGTTTAGCAGTTGCTAACTCTAGGTTTATTGAGCAGTTTTATGACTATAAATTTAACAATAAGCTATATTCAGGAAAAAGAAGGTTCATGAAGCAATATGTTGAAGAATTTCCTATTCCTGATCCTGAATTACAGAACTCTCAAGAATTAATTAAGTTATCAAAGATGATTTATAACTTGTTAGATCAGAAAGAAAGTTCAAAGCTTAAAGACAAGCTAGATGAACTTGTCTTTAAAGCGTTTGCTGTTAATTAAAAAAGTTTGCTGGGAGTGGTAATTGGATTTTCCCATTTACTACTTTACCTTGAAACTGAGTAAATCTGTTGAAGAAGCTCTCGCCAGTAGTAACAACTAGATGAGTCAGTGTAACTAGACTCCCATTAGTCGTTCCGTAAAACACCGCATATCTAGTATCACAATGACGCACTAAAGTTGAATCTACTGGGAAGCCTAAATTATCCAAACTGTCAGGACAAACTAGCCCTAAATCGATAGTTGGAGAAGTCTGAAGCTTGACTTCCAATAACTGATTTTTAATATCGGGGAATTTCCCATCATCAGCGTAGCTAGAATATCCTAAAGCTTCGCAAACTAATTTATGTAATCCAGCCCCACGATTACGTTCCTGTACTATGCCTGGATCACTAAAAGTTAAGCCAATGAGTGGAGAGAGCCTAGTGAATACTTCTTTAATAGAAAGTAATTCTTTAGATGATGGA
>NZ_VPEE01000016.1:0-67942 GCF_013417345.1 Acinetobacter sp. YH16032
GGACAAGCATCGTCATTTTATTATGGTCAGCCTCAGGGTGAAGTGTGTCTAATCAACAGGGTTTTCGGTCTCTAAGTACTTTTTAAAGGGAACATCATCGACTCAAATCTCTATTTGCAACAGTGCCATAAAACTCGCCTCTGCTCAGGGGAAGTACAAAGGTCGGGTGCATAAACTAAAGCCTGACCAAGCTGAAGCTTTACGACAAGCATGGAAGGAGGGGAAGTATCCATCGAAAATGGCATTAGGGAAAGCTTTTGGGATTAGTCGTCAGGCGGTATACCGATATTTACAAGTTAGTGAATAGCTTATTGGGATTAGCAACTAAATTTAGTTTAACTTATAAAAATCATGAAACACTGTTCGAATTTTAAGCGTGGAACATGAATAATCAATAAAAAGCCGCTCTGGTGCCCTATATTCCAGAACGGCTTGCTTTAATATAATGATATTTAAAGAGAAATATCAAGCATTACGTATAAGGTGTATTATGTTAATTTTAGAAAATCTTTATATATCAGCATCAATTTTTTAGGATTAAAATGTTAGTTAAAAAAGAAAGATTAAGACCACTAACAATTAAAGACAATGTATGGACCGGAATTTTTTCTGCTATTTTAAGTATTTTGTTCTTATTTACCAATGAATACGAATTGGCCTTATCTTGTGCACTGATTTCAGGATTTACATTACTATTTGCTTTGTTCAGAAAATACATAAATGATGTACTACCACTTTCGATAAATTGGTTATTTTTTTTATTATTACTCTTTGCTGGAATTTCGACAGGCGTAACAATAGCACAAGATATTAATCAATCAGCACAGCAAAAAGAGATGTGCGGTCAAGTCGAAAATATTTATATTCCGCAGCGTAGAGGAATAGAAACCTTTGATTTAGTTAATAAGCAACAACGTTTGAATGGATTACCTTATTTTAGATATAAAAATCAGATACACGAAGCAAGTAATCAAATTTGTGTAATCTATTCACATGCTGAGAAATGGAATAAAAATCCTTATATCCACATGGTAAAAGCAAATCAAACAGGATATTCAAAATAATTAGATTTTTTATCTTTGTGCAAAACCGAAATAACCTTATACGATATAAACATCCATAAGCCTCTATTTAACATAATGGATATTATACGAAATGCATAACCTATAATTTATACTTATCAGTAAGTTAGTAAGCCTAGTTCTATTTCAGTTCTAGGCTTTTTTATGTTCCACGCTATTTCGGACGTTTTATAGGCATATTTGATACTTTATGCCAATCATTTTCCTACTTTTTAGCTTTGTAGTTTTTTAAAGCTGCACGCTGTTTATTTAATTCATCTACTGAAT
The DNA here is from genome assembly GCF_013417345.1 of Acinetobacter sp. YH16032. Lineage (NCBI taxonomy): Bacteria > Pseudomonadati > Pseudomonadota > Gammaproteobacteria > Moraxellales > Moraxellaceae > Acinetobacter > Acinetobacter sp. YH16032. The sequence goes on from NZ_VPEE01000016.1 coordinate 1,350, forward strand.
TTTGACTTATTGCATTTAGTGCTGCCATAGTTACAATGTAAGCAGCATTTTCTTGAATTAGTGTTGTTCGCTCTTGTTCGTAACGTATCCAGCTTTGGTGTTCAGAATAAACATTAATTCCTTGAGCCTCATATTCTTTAGCTTTTAATCTAACATTTACTGCGGCAGTAGTTTGATACGGAGAAATTTGTGACATAGAGACTATGTCAACTGATGCATTTGCCGAACGTAATAATTTGCAGACCTTATCATAATTTTCAAATACGAAACCTTTCTCTTTGATTGTTCTAATCAGTGATTGATTAGTTGTAAAATCAATTGAACATTCGTCTTTTGCATAAGTTTGTGTTGTTGAAATTAGTAAAATTGATGATGCTAATGCATACTTTAGAGCTTTAATCACTTTATATTACCAGTTGGTTTATAGAAATATTTAATAAAAAAGTATCTAAAATTAGACAATTAATTGTACTTTTATTTAAAATATTGTTCCAAGCGAAATATGACTTTTTTAAAAGTTCTTAGCTATTTTTAAGTATAAAAAAACCCGACCAGGGATGATCGGGCTAAAAAATAAACTACAGCACTAATTTCTGAAAGGAATATAACATAAATCACAAAAAAATAAAGATGTGAGCGTTCCTTCACAGGTCGGGCTAGTTGCCCTTCGGGTCGATACATTCGTATCGAGCAAAGCCAACATCCCTAACGCAAAAGCAAAAGCACTGGACTATATATAAGGACTTTCCCTTCAACTTATGCTGCAACAACCAACATCATTGGGTAATCCTCCCATAAATAACCGAAGTTAAAAGTAGAGGTTAAGCAGCCATTAGAGGTGGCCTTCCTTTGTTTGCTTGGTGTGGTCTTTCATAGTTGTAATGCCACAGCCAACTCGTTGCATAATCTTGTACTTCTTCCAGTGTGTCAAATAGATGCTTGCTTAGCCAGCTATAACGTATAGTCCGATTATAACGTTCAATATACGCATTCTGCTGTGGCTTACCTGGTTGAATATATTCAATACGAATACCTTGTTCAGTTGCCCAGCGTACAAATTCATGACTGATAAACTCCGGGCCATTGTCACACCGAATAACTAACGGCTTTTCTCGCCACTCCAGCAACTGATTCAACGTACGAATAACTCGGATTGTAGGTAATGGGCTTTGTTGCACAAAGATTTCATAACTATATGATTTTAAAAGTTTTGATTGTTTTTGATCCAAAATTAAATTTATTTAAATCAGATGCTTACATATTTATGCAACTACATATTTTGATTTCAAATCAAATCTGATAAAACTAAAAATGCAGCCCAAGCACGTTGGGGAAAATCCGCAAGTAATGCTCAAGCAAATCATGAGCACAGCCCGAGTATTACTCAAGTCATGCTTGAACCATGCCCTGAATAGCCACCACTTTCCTAGACAAATACAGCCCAAAGAATGATTTCACCCTGAAAATGCCGACCATGGAAGGGATTCATATGCTGCACCTTTAGCTAAAAGAGGATTCAGCTTACCATTAGTGGTTATTTGCAACAGTGCCCTTTTTCTTATGCACGTGGCATGTTCCCTCAGGTTTGATTTAAACCTTCTGCAGTAGAAGTTGAACCTCAACAGCTTGGGCTGCAAATAATTTTTAGCTCAAGTTTGATTGCTCTAAGTAATCTATAACCACCTTCTGGTGAGATAGATATTCAGAACACAATCCGACGAATGGAGTTGTTTTTTTCCACTGCTGTTTTACCATCTTGATTATGTTACACAATCAAGATGAACAAGTAAAATGGATGAATTTCAGCATGGTGGTGCCCGTGAAGGTGCTGGTCGCAAACCAGTTCATGAAGGCCCAACCAAAGTGATCCGGGTTCCCGAAGCCCGTGTACTGGAGATCAGGCAGTATCTGGATCAGATAAAAAAACCAGCCCGCAATGATGTTGCTTCGATTACTCCGGTTGAAGCCAGAACACATTATGAGATTCCGGTTGCCTTGCAAAAGGTGGCTGCAGGTTTCCCTTCCCCAGCCCAAGACTATATCGACAAGACCCTGGATCTGAACGAGTTCCTGATCCAGAACCAGCAGGCTACCTTTATCGTTGAGGTGGAATCGCTTTCCATGCGCGATGCCGGGATTGATCTGAAGGACAAGCTGATCGTGGACCGCAGTATTGAGCCCAAGCATGGTGATATTGTTCTGGCCCTGATCGACAATGATTTCACCATCAAACGACTGATGATTGAAGGCGACAAACGCTGGTTACAGGCGGAAAACCCGGATTATGCGGATATCCATTTGAAAGACGGTCAGACCCTGCTGATCTGGGGTGTAGTCACCAGTGTCATCAAGAAGTTCAGATGAACAGCCCCGAGCGGATTTATGCCCTGATCGACATCAACAACTGTTATGTCAGTTGTGAACGGGTGTTTAATCCCAGCCTGAATCACCGTCCAGTGATTGTGCTGAGCAATAATGATGGTTGTGCAGTGGCCCGCAGTAATGAGGCCAAAGCCCTGGGCATCAAGATGGGTGTTCCGTTGTTTCAGGTTCAGGACATTGTCCGGCAGCATCAAGTGGTGGTGCTGTCGAGCAACTATGCCCTGTATGCGGAAATGTCCAATCGCTTCCATTCGATTTTGGCCGGTTATGTGGCTCCGCATGAACAGGAAATCTATTCGATTGATGAATGTTTTCTGGATTTAACCAGTTATGCACAGCATTTTGACTTGACCCGCTATGCCAGAGAGATGAAACAGCGGATCTGGGACTGGATCGGGTTGCCGGTATCCATCGGGATTGGTCGCAGCAAGACCGAAGCCAAGCTAGCCAATCACCTTGCCAAGAAATGGCCTGGCTTTGCAGGCGTATGCAATGTGCTGGAGCTGGATTATCTGGATCAGGAAACGCTGTATGCTGGAATTGAGGTGGGTGAAGTCTGGGGTGTGGGACGTAAGCTGGTCAAAAAGCTGAACCAGATGGGCATCCATTCGGTACTGGATCTGGCCATGCAGGATGCGCATCGCATGGGAAGTTTGTTTTCAGTGCTGATGCAGCGCACGGTGCTGGAATTACAGGGCATCTCCTGTTTGCAACTGGAGGATGCTCCTGCACCCAAGCAGCAGATTGTGGCTAGCCGCTCCTTTGGAGAACGGATTACTGAGCTGGATGATCTGAAAGAAGCCATGGGTAAGTATGTGCAAGATGCAGTCATGCGCTTGCGTGCGGATGCCTCGCTGTGTGGCTGTATCATTGCTTTTGTGCAATCCAATCCCTTTGATCAAAACACAGCGTATTACAGCAAATCGTTGGCCTTTGAATTCCCGGAACCCACGGACTGTGTACTTGATCTGATTCATGCTGCGATGCAGTTACTGCAAGGCATCTATAAGCCAGAGGTAAAGTATAAAAAATGTGGGGTGATTCTGACCGGTCTGGTCAGCAAGACCCGCTATGTGCCTGATCTGCTTACAGACCATCGCCAGCGTGAAAGCAACGAACAGCTGATGCAGGCTTTAGAAGCCGTGCAAGCCAGATATGGCAAGACTAAACTGGCAGTGGGATCGTGTTATTTACCACAGCGGAAATGGTCGATGAACCGGACACATCTGACCCAGAACTATTTCAGCTGGCAGGGATTATTGAAAATTACCCATTAAGCCAACACCCCTTTTTAGGTTAAACAGGTGACAATTAACAACCGGACATCTATCCAGCCCCCCTATTGCGGACGGATCGCTGCTGGGAAGATACTCATATCGCTATGGTAAAACATTGAGCTCATCATATTGCAAGCAACTCAGGAGGCTTAAATCGCATGGCTAAAACAACAAAGGACGAAATCCCTGTAGAAGAATCAGCTCAAGCCAGTGAAGTTTCTGACAAAGTAACGGAAGCTAGAGCGTTATTGGGCAAGCAAATGTCCGCAAACCTGATTGCGATCGCAGAACTGACCCATACCCCGATTCCACACATGCAGGTAGATGAACACGGGGTTTTTCACGAGATTCAAAACACTGATAGGTAGACCGGCATGGATTGCAGTAACGGACGGTATTCTCCTGTTCAATCGGTCGAGTGCTCAGATCCGGTTTGATCGTTATCGTTAAGTCCATATTTTTGTACCTAACACATGGTTTTATACAGTTAAGTACAGGAATACGTACTGAACAGACAAAGCGTTTTTATGGTCCTTAGGCTTTTTTTCTATTCCTTAAAGGTGTCATTGAGCGCCTGCTGAACCGCCTCAATCCTTGATTTGCAGGCTTTGTAGGCGGTCATGGATTCTTCAACGATCGCCATCAGGTTATCAATATCCGGTTCTTCCTGCGATTCCAGCAGTTCGGCATTCTTCTTCAGAATCTCGTAGCCCTGTTTGAAACTGAGTTCTTCATTGTTCATGTGTATTTACCTGTGTCACGGTGGCATCAATCATGCCATCCTGGAGTTCGATCTGGAGTTGCTGGCCAGTGATTTGTTGCACTGAGCGGATGGCTTTGCCCTGACTGCGGACAATCGCATAGCCTTTAGCCATCACGTTTCGTGGGTTCTGTAGCAAGGTTTCCCGCATCAGGGATTCGGTCTGCTGTACAGCCTGCCGCAGCTGTTGCTGGGCAAAATACTGGGTATCGCTTTTCAGCAGATCAACGCTACGCTGCGCATCATTGAGCTGGCTTTGTGCCAGGGTTTGGATGGTTTTCAGATACTGGTCATTCTGGCTTTGATAGGCGGTCAGCTGATGCTGGGACAGCAGTTTGATGGTTTGCAGCGCAGTACTGGCTTCATTGACCCGTTCGACAATCAGGTTACGGATCCCGGCGATGACTTTACTTGGGGTATCAAAGGAGCGATGCGCGATTTCATCCAGAATGGTGCGGTCTTTCTCGTGGCCAATGCCCACCCAGATCGGCACTGTTCTTTTACACAACAGTGCAGCCAGATCATAGTCGTTCAGGTACGCCAGATCATTCACTGCTCCACCCCCACGGATGATCACAATTAGGTCGGGAGCGGCCTGGTAATCTTGAGCCCACTGCCTGAGTGCACTGGCCAGAGCCTGCATGATGCTGGTTGGGGCAGTATTGCCCTGGAAGGTGGCTGAATGATAAACGAAGTGGCAGACACCCGCCTGAGCCAGGGCATCGGCATCTTTTTTAAAGTCTCCCAGCCCGGCGGCATTTTCCGGGGCGATGACCAGTACGTTCTGCAAATCAAAAGGTGCCGGTAGCTGTTTGTTGTTATTGAGCAGGCCTTCCTGGGTCAGGCGCTGCAGGATCTGCTGATAGCGTTTGGCAATGTCACCTAAGGTGAAGCTGGAGTCGATATCTTCAATATTGACGGAGAAACCATATTGCGGATCAAATTTGGCTTTGACCTTGATCAGGACATTCAAGTCTCTGGACAGTTCAATGCCGCTTTCCCGTTCAAACCTTAACACGATTTTTTGTGCGGTGAATTTCCACAGGGTGCCTTTACAGCTGGCAATCACTTTATGGCTGTCTTCATCTTTCTCTGCCAGTTCCAGATAGTAATGCCCGCCTTTGATGCTGAGATTACGGATCTCGGCTTTGACCCATACCGCTTCATCGAAAGTCAGCTGGATGACTTCCTGTACGGTGGTCAGGTATTCACTGAGACTGAGTTGGGTTTCTGACATGAAAGAAAATACGGAATGCGGTCATTTGATCCTACAAAATAACAGCTTTCATTGGCTTTGTTGCATAAATATGTAAGCATCTGATTTAAATAAATTTAATTTTGGATCAAAAACAATCAAAACTTTTAAAATCATATGGTTATGAAATCTTTGTGCAACAAAGCCACTCACAAATATAGCTAACTAATAGTGAGTATCTAATCGAGGAGGAAAATTTGAAACTTTCAATAATAAATAAACTTTAAAAACAAGGAAAAAATGATACCTCCTGCCATATTCAAAAACTCTAAATATACGTGAATATTGCTGTATTATTTTTATTCAATAGCACACATGGATCTGACATCTGAACTACTTTTGAAGTTTCCAGCAACACAGATAAGTACTCTAAAAAATTTCAAAAAAAGCAGAATCACCATTCATCCACAAGCGTATGGTTTCAACTTATGCTACTTAAATATGTTTAAAAATCTCACTGCAGATTTAGATATTTCTAATCGCATAAAAGAACTCCATGTGTGGAAAACTTCAGAATTTGATGGCTACTCCATTTTCAATAATATTCACTTATATCTTAGCTATTTAAAGCAAGATATTAATGAAGTCACTTTAATTATTCACAATCAACAATCTTTTTCAGATGATGAGTTAGCATTTCTGATGGAGTTATGCAGTCGTGAATTTATTCAATTCATCAAATCTACAAAATTTGACATTAAGACTTTGAACCCACGAAAAACATTGCACTTGATTAATACACATCTTTCACGTCAAACACTATTAACTCTTAACAAAGGATCATCTTTAAAACCACATCATCAAATGAGTCTGGAACTGCTAGCACAACTACTTGCATGTTCTCGAAATCAACTGAATCAGCGGATTAAAAATATTAATCAACAGCGCACACATATTTTTAATGAATTATCACTCAACAGCAGATGTGTAAAAGAACTCATTGATCACTCTGATAGTTGCCTAAGTACAGAAAAAATTTGGAGATCATAGTGTGGAACGATCTAAACGAGCATATTGATTTGCCAGTTATTTCACTGCAAAAAACACTAGAAAAACTGTTTGGTGATGAGCAATTTGAACGTACGCAACATATCAACTTTGTAGTTAAACTATTGTCTTCTCAACAGACTGACAATTTTTTGGTTGGTCTTAATCTCGATTACTTTGATATCGATGTAGAGTTTGATTCACAGCTGCCGACACCTCTGGTAATCGCTTTCACGAAAAAGGTTAAGATTAGTGATTTACCCATTACGTCATACATCAATTCAATTGCGCAATTATCTGAGTCAAAAACTCATGCGCAACATTGGAATATTCTAGTTTTAAAAGCGGCAATTTATTTAATTGCTCTTCCTGAGCTTAAACCAGAGCTTTTTAAACAAGCACACACAGAACACTTCAATACCGTAAAGCGCTTATTCCAGCGCTTTAGGACTGCAAATAAAAATTTAGATACTGAAAAAAAATATCAAAATACAGAAGAGTATCAACGTCTCTGGAGTACCTATCTTCAAGATCCAACACAGAGCTTAGAACAATTTATTCAACATCTGATCACATTAGATACGGATGAATTGCCGGAGTTTGATCGCAATCTACTCAATGATATTCGCATTACTTTTAACTACGTTTTAAAAAACAAAGCGAAGATTGCACGTGCAAGTATCGATACACAACTTCAACATCAGTTTCTTGATGAAGAACAATTCATTGAAGAAAGTATCGAAATCAAAAAAGGGGCTAAATCTAAAGCACTGAATATAGAAACCTTAATTGATGAGCCGATTAATCGGCAAATTGTTGTCAATCCAACTGACGTCACACCACTCGCAGCACATTCAGAAACGAGTCAAAGCTATGTTCTACCGCTTGTTGCAAAACATATTCAACGCAAAGAACATTTACTCACGTCGAGTAGTTTTTTTCCGAATCCATCTAGCGTGAACCATCTACTGAAAAGACTTCATGTGGACTACTCTGAACATCAAAATAAAAGTGCTTTGATTCTAATGCTCGCATTTTTGACCGGTAATAGTGTGAATGAGTGGCTATATATACAAAGCAAGCGAGCTAAAAACTTAAATAACCGCCAAAAAATGATCAATAAAAATGATCAATTCTTCTTAAACAGTAAATTTAATGTATTTGAAAACCGAGATTTTGAGTATTCAGACAGCTTGCTTAATCAGACGATCTATTTAGACATTCCAATCCCGAATCTATTCATTGAGGATCTCCGCAAAATGGATTCGGTTAGTTTCGATGATATACAGCAATATTTACGCAAATTAAGACAAGAATTATTGATTCCAAAACTGTCTGTCGTAAAGGTGAGTTCTCTACTGCATCATACGGTTCTTGCAAAAACAGGGAATAAACAACTCGCAGATTTAATCACAGGGATTGATGCCAATCAGTCATCATCTATTTCTTATTGTCATCAGAATATTCCACGATTACATGCACAATATGTTGATATTCTAAAATCACTTTGTGCAGATATAGCAAGCACATATGAAAGTTGTGTACCTTCGCCCCCTGATTCAATAATTCATTTTGGTAGTCGTAAAGCTCCAAAACCACAGATCATTACAGAGATTTTTGCTGTATTGAAGTTTAATATTTTTTCACAAGCTGAAGACGATCTGATTGCTATATACAACCACTACAACATCTGGATGTGGCATATCCTGCTTCTTTTTACAGCAGCACGCCCCGTTGCTGAATTCCCTGGATTTCTTAAAAGCTTTAATTTAAAACGCCAAATTTTGATGGTTTCTGACAAAGAAGCAGGCGGTCGCAATGGATTCGGACGTTTAATCCCACTTTGTTCATTTTTAGTTGAAGAGATAAAAAAATTCCTTAAATTTTTAGAATATTTTTCGATTCAAATCATGATGAGTCATCCAGCTTTAAGTGATGCTATACAACAAATAGAAGCAAGTAAGCTGCCCCTTTTGGGAATCATCCAAGATGATGAGTGGAAACCACTAAGTCATTCTACAGTCAAAAATTTCCATCCTGAATTAGGACTTGCTCATGAAAATTGGCATCGCCACACAGCTCGTGCATTTTTGACTCATAAATTTTCTGAACCTGAAATTTTAGCTCTATTTGGGCATGAGCTCATGCAACAAGAAGCAGCACATCCATTTTCCAGTTTATCGCTCTCACAATTTTCTAAAATTGCAGATGTTTTAGAGCAAATGAAAACATATTTTAAAATTACAGGTGTTGAAGATCATGTCATCACGCAATAAAAAAATCTCAGAAAAACGCTATGCTGAAGACAGACGTCAATTCAAACGAGATGAGCCTAAAAAGGACATACGAGCTAATGCAGAACAAGAGCTCCGACAATACTTTGATGAACAAAAATTCTCAAATGAAGACTTAATTCAAGCTTATCCTGCAATTTATGAGTTTATTAAACATAAAGCACCGAATCTTGCCTGGAAAAAATATGCTCATGAATTCTTCCGAACATATATCAAAGACCTCAATAAAAGTAATAACCTAGACCTCCCACTACCTTATCTTACCTTTGAGATGAAACGCGATGAACCAATTTTCACCCTAGATTGGATCCAAGCCGGTCATGAAATTGACATCATCCTCGAAAAACTGTGGGATTACTGGATTCTTGCTCAAGATAGTTCCGCTTTTTCTGATGATGAAATTATTGGGAATATTCTGCTTTGCTCAATGTTATACGGTGGATTAAATCAAACAGCTTCATTAAATGCTTTGCTCGAACATTTAAAAAACCCTGAAAAAATCCAAAAAATTTGCGATTTTAATATCATCTTTTTAGAGCCACTTTCTCGAAGCTATGGCGATCTATTTGTTGATGAAAAAACAATACGAAAATCACGTAATTTTGTTCCAGATCAACTCACACGACTCTGGCTCATTCACTTCAATACAAGACAAATTCGTGACATCAGTCTAGACGTGAATGCGTATCTGCACCTCATTTTTCAAAAAATAAAACATCCATACACCAAAAAGACTTTTAAGTTTTTACGTGACTACGCCAATTTTAATTGGCTACAACTGCAGAATGCAGATGTTGATCCTGCCCTTTCACAATGTTTGTTAGAAAACACACTCACGTGTGGTTTATCAGAACATGAGTTTGAAAACTTTGCATTCCCAAAATTTAAAACTCAATTAAGTGATGAAATCGAACGAAATGTCTCTTCTACAGCCAAAGTCCTACCAGATCTCAATACGTCTGAAGCAGTAGAGAATGTGATATTTATTCATAAAAACTTGCTGAAAATAATTCGCACATCATCAACGGACCAACCTATTGCTGAACTCATTATTGATTTTTGCCTGCGTCACCAAGAGCAGTTTAATGAGTTTTCTAAACGTATTATTTTGTGGCTCATCAGTCTCTATCTACCAAGTTCAGAGCAAATAAAAAAATTATCAGCCACCTTTGATTTTGATACAACTCAGTACACGAAGGTATTTCAAGATAATCAAAAACTCGCAGATAGTTCAATCTATACATATTACACCCGGATCGCAGAACCGTTTTTAACTCATGCCTTACAATACTTCGATGCCGACGATGACATTAATGATCTGCTGAACAAAATCTATCAACAAATCATTAGCAATACACGACTTGCTGATGAAGCAGATCGACCTGAGTTTAAAAAATCTAAAGACCAAACAATCCGGATGTTGAAACGCTTTCACACCTTTCAACAAATTGTTTTTCAAGCAGAAGATTTCGAACTTGAATTTATTGCATCGCAAAGTAGACCTCGTGCACGCATCATTGGTCATACAGCCTTCCAGGTCATATTAAAGAAGTTAAATCAGCTCTTACATGACCAATCCATCTCAGACCATCACTATAAATTATTAAAAATTATTTATATTTTGGCTTACCGTACTGGTATGCGTATTAACGAAATACTCGGGTTACGTGTAAAAGATATCGAGGGTTTAAATCAATTTTCTATCTGGGTTCAACCTTATGGTTCAAAAAAACAAGGGAATCAACATCTGCTCAAAACGGATAGTGCGGAACGGATTGTGCCTGCATACGCTTTGCTAAAAGATGATGAGTACCAATTCTTTAGCGATTTTGTTGTTGAAAAACGCTTAGAAAATAAGAAAAGTTTATATTTATTCAGCAACTTGAATGAAAATAAAAAACTGAATAAACACACTGTCACCGTACCCCTAAAACTGATATTAAATCAGATCTTTAAAGGGCATCATTACTCCTTTCACTCTTTTCGTCACACTGCAGCGAATCATTTATCGCTTTTACTGAACTGTGAATATGCACCACTTGTGCAAAAGCTAACTGACTATAGCGAAAACGAATATCAAAAAATTCGAGCTGAGCTACTTCAAAATCAACATGGACAAAACCATTGGTTTGTTATTGCACATCTCTTAGGACATATAGAGCCAGTTGAAACATTCAAAAGCTATATTCATTTAAGTTATCTCATAGCTGGTCAAAAACTACTAAAACATCATCCAGATATGCCTAATGAATTGGCTAAAAAAATTATGGGCCACAATGCAACGTTTAAAAATTTGAAAATAACAAATGATGAAAAAGACTTTAATTTTGAAAAAAACCAGGCCGTTCTAGCAACTATATTATTGAACGATCAAACAAAATGGCTTCAAAGTAATGCTACTGATATTTTAGATGAACTGTCATTACAAATAGATCAATCCCATGATTTTTTTGCTTTCTTTGTTGGAACAGAAGATTCTAAAATTTCACTTCAACGCTTCTATGAAACGCTCAATATATTGGAGACCACTAACGATCCTAAAAGTGCAGCTCAACGTATGTGCTTACCAGAAGAACTCGTCAATTATTGGTATGAAAATGCCCTAAATTTAGCAAACATTAAATCAAAAAAAGGGAATCCGCGTTTATTTAGTATTGATAGCTCAACCCACTTAAAACCAGCAATGCTTGATAGCGCTGAAGAGCTTCATGCAGTGACTTATTTTTTTGAACATCTACAGAAAATAGCTCGTAAAAATCCAATACAAATTGCATACGTCCTGAATGTATTTTTAAATCGAGTGACCGCATCACATACCGGTATCCATTATCGCTGGAAGAATATCGATCAACTCGAACATTTTTACTCCCAAGTTAAGGCTTTATTTCCTGCCAAATTTTGGCACTTACTTGGACAAGATTTGCAAACAAAGTTAGATGCTAAACAACAGCCTCAACTTTTCAAATTAGCAAAAGCATCAACAGATAAACATCCATCGACTCTAGAAGAGTTTCCTCGTCTACAACTCTACTCAGTAAAAGATGGTCATGCTCTTGCTGCATTTAAATTTTGCTTACATCTAGCATGTATTGGTCGCCCACTACCTATTCAGCTTAATGGATTAGATTACATGTCACCTGATACCGTACATAAGCCTACAACTGTATTCCACCAAGAGGAACTTATTGAAACTGATTAAATCGCCGACTGGACTGCTCCAAGTATCCTAGACACGAGACAGCCTCATTTTGAAGCTGCCTCAAATGCTTCTGGGCTCATTCCTTACCTGACCAGCATTGTGGTAGGTATCGGGCTTTCATCATTTAATTTAGGAAGTGAGCAAATTACGCAGGACATAGTGCAAGATCCCACAGACCTTAAAGTATTCCACCTCATTCAAGGTATCAATACGACACAACACTTGAAAACGGTTAAATGTACCATCGATATGTTGTACTTCTACATCCAGTATTTGATGCGGATGAATATCATCTGACAAACCTAGAATTGAAAGGAGGTAATCGCTGAAATCACCACATCACCATGCTGCAACGGATATTTTTTACCCTCAATCATACAAAAAACATTTTCATGTGACAGGTTGGCGTGTTTTGCTTCAACAGCCGCACCTCCCCTCCTTCATTTTCCAGACGCTCTTTTTCTTCTTTGACCGGTTTCAAGATCAGATCCATCAAAGCATCAAAGGTATTCGGCACTTGCGACAATAGCACACGATCCTGCGGACGTTTCGGACCTGCCAGACTGGCTTCTACCGTCGACATATCTAAAGCCAGCGTATCTGTAAAGACGGGTTCATCCCTCGGATTGCACTAGGCAGCTAAATGCAGGGCTGCGAGGAAATTTTGCTAGAGAGTTGCCAACAATTCAGATCTGGCTGCCAATTCCGTAAGGAGATTAAGGTAAATTGAACCGCGTATTTTAACTGTATTTTCAGAGTGATTTCAGATCACTACGTAGCAAGGGCTTTTACAGATCGAAATGATAAAGTCATAAATTGCTTTTCAAAAAAAAAGAAACTAATATGTTTCTTACAGGACCTAAAAGCAATAAATTTATCTACAATGAATAAGTCTTTACTTCAGCAAGGCTTTGTTTCATAAATATGTAAGCAACTGATTTAAATAAATTTAATTTTGGATTAAAAAATAATCAAAACTTTTAAAATCATATAGTTATGAAATCTTCGTGCAACAAAGCCCTTTCAAAGCATTACAAAAGAAAAAGCCAACTAACAATGTCTAAATTAGTTGGCAAAAGCACAAACCTATTTTTTTTCTAAGTTTTATTTATTTATTTTTCTTCTTTCTTAAACTCCTTAAAATCTGCTTTACGAATCATCGCGTGAATTCCTTTGGTTTTATCGACCACTTGAGACACCTCAAAATCCGTTGCAGCACTTAAGTACGCATACGCAATTTCTTCTGAAATCCCGTATTCATCTACAAGAAAACGTACTGCTTCACGAGTCGACTTACGCATCGCTTCATCAAGGTCTTCATCTAAACCCGGCGTAATCCAAAATTCATCATTTTCACCCAAAGGCTGCTTTAATGACTTACCTGGTATTTTGTCACTCCCCGCTTTTAATACCGTAATTTTAAAGGTCGCACGTGCAGAACCTTCAAGTGCGGTCAATGCAACCTCACCATCACCTTGAACAAAATGACTATCACCCGTATAGAACAACGCACCCGGTACTTGAACTGGATAGTAAGCCGTTGCACCTGCGGTTAAATCATTAATATCAATGTTACCGCCATAGAACGATGGTGGCACAGAATGCACAGGGGCGCTCGTATTTGGTGCAACGCCCATCGTGCCCATAAATGGATTCAATGGGAAACGAATTGCTTTGCCTGACTCGGTTTTTAAAACGCCTTCCCAAATACCCTCTTTATTCTTTTCAATTGGAGTAAAGATGGAAACATTGCCATAGGCTTCTGGGTTTGCAGGCGATGCATGATCATGCTTTTGACGCTTAGGAAACTCAGGCAATGTGCCTTTACCATGACGGTTTGAAATCACACCATAGGGCACACGTGGCTCAACTTTTAAAATCTCGACTTTTAAAATATCACCTGGCATTGCATCTTTGACATAGACAGGTCCGGTAATAATATGTGGACCATCTTTATGGAAATCGTGCTCTAACTTAGAACCTGTAATCAGTTTCGCTTCAGGCAAAATATGCTGAGGTTTCACACCTTTAGAAGTGAAATACTTTTCAGCATCACGCCCTTGGTCTTCAAGCAAGCCTTCATGCGAAACTGTATCAAAGGTAATAGTGCTGCCTGATGGAATGGTCAACACAGGTTTGGCATCTTTGTTAGGTAAATAGCCCCAAGTGATTGTATTCAAGGTGCTTGGAACATAATAATTCCCTTTATATTCCCCACTTTTGAGTAAGGTTGGTTGACTTTCAAGCTGTTTTAAAATTTTAAAATCTTCAGTTGCCGCATGTGCAGAAATAAAAGAAAAGCTTGATGCAACAACAAGAGACAAAGCTAAAGGTTTTAACATATGTTCAAATTCCATGAAAAATTAATGCAAGCTAACTTCATGCAATCCCAATGCCAATCTAGTACATACCCCACCATAAATATTCAAAATTTAATCATTTGATCGATCTCCACTTGGCTTTGTTGCACAAAGATTTCATAACTATATGATTTTAAAAATTTTGATTTTTTTGATCCAAAATTAAATTTATGTAAATCAGATGCTTACATATTTATGCAACAAAGCCATGATTTAGTGAAACGTAATTTTAATGCTGATCATCCTGACCAACTGTGGGTGAGTGACTTTACGTATATTCAAACTCATTCAGGCTGGGTCTATACCGCCTTTATTATTGATGTGTTCTCACGAGCAATTGTTGGATGGAAAGTATCTACACGGATGAATACGTCTGAGAAACGATAATCAAATAGTATAAACTCTAGGTATCAGCAACGTCTGAAACTGAGATCAGTCATGCATAAAACGTCAGAAAAAATTGCAAAACAAAAAAAGGTATTAACTAAAGCTGTTTTATCATCTGCAAAACAACTTGGTTTAACACTGGACCAGCTTGCTATCGTTATCAATTTAGATTCAGTGGAAACTTTAAATTCGCTTCAGTTAGATCCCGATTCAAGTCAAGGAGAACTCGCAATTATTTTAATTCGTATTGCGATATCACTAGATGCTCTAACAGGTGGAGAGGCTAAATGGATGCAGCATTTTATGAAGTCACCAAATAAGCTAACCAAAGGCATTCCGATAAAACAGATTCAGACTACTCAGGGATTAGCTACTGTATTAAACGTAGTCGAAGGACTTCGGCTTCAGGGTAAATATTAAGAATATATAAAGCTTCATTACACAGAAAATTAAAAGTCATAATTTTGTCTAATAATTCAAATTCAAGGTATAAGAAGTTTCTCTTCTCAAGAGGTATACAACTGCCTCATTATTGAGAACTACCATACATATATGGATTCTATTAACCTAATTTGAGGCTAAATTGAATCTTATAAGTTCAATTTAGCTATTCAAGAATCATTATAAAAGTTTGCTATATAGCGAATATTAACCATAATTAGTTAAAAGTTTGCTATATGGCTAACAAATTTCGGGAGAAAAAATGGCTACACGAGGTGAAATAGGTAAAGAAATACGTTTGGCAAGAAAAGGGTTAGGCTATACACAGAAAAGCCTTGCAGAAAAAACTCAAGTCAATAAAACAACAATTTCAGAGATGGAAAATGGCCATTTTACAGGTTCATTTGATATATTTGAACGTGTGCTTGATGGTGTTGGTTTACAATTCGAAGTGAATAAAAAAAAGCATAAATTGCCGCAGTGGGATGAAATTGAAGAAATATTTTCAGAATATGATGAATAAATTGTGAATCGGTACCGAATAAGGTATCAGAAAAGGCAAAGCCCTGCCCATCGACCTCATTGCTCCAGACCACTTGTGCCAGATATTCCAGATTGACCTGATGGCAAATTCCGGTTCTTGGCGGCACCACGCGAAACTGATTGAGCGCCGCCTGCCTCCAACGTAGAAGCTGGTAGCGCTCGCCATTGCGTTGCATCTCAATGGCGACATTCTACTCAAAAGCTTGCGAGCTAGCAAAGTAATCGACCATCACCGAGTGATCGATGACTAAATCCACTGGTGACAACGGATTAATTTTTTCCGGATCACCACCGGCTTTGGCCATTGCTGCACGCATTGCAGCAAGATCAACCACTGCAGGAACACCGGTAAAATTCTGCATCAGGATCCGTGCCGGATGATACTGGATTTCCTGTTCTGAAGTTCGACCGTTAAGCCACCCTGCCAAGGCATGAATATGATGCATCACCCGATGGCTGGGTGTGCTCCAGAATTTTGGTGGCTATTCAGTCCATCATTACTTACATTCCAACTCTCTAGTTTTCCAACTAGCCCAGGTTATAATAATGGCCACCCAAAATACGATTGATCTATTATGAACACCTCCAATGACCCTTTACACGGCAAAAAACTTGCTGACATTTTGGATGAATTATTGGATTACTACGGTGGCTTTGAAGGTTTAAGTCGTAAAATTGAAATTAGATGTTTTTGCATAGACCCAAGTGTTAAATCATCATTGCGATTCTTGCGTACCACACCATGGGCACGTGAAAAAGTAGAAAGCTTATATTTGTACGTCTTACGCCAAAAGGCAAAACAGAAACCGTAGCCCCAGGCAACACCCCTCTCATTATAAAATTATACCAGTCAGTAAAACACCTTTAGATTAAGCATGTGTATGTTGGTTATTATTGTTGGCTATCACAATAAATTAGTGACCAAAAATCAAAGTACCCCACCCTACCTTAAATTACACCACACAAAATAAAAACTCTATATAACTGTTATATATAGAGTTTATTAAAATACTAATTATGTTATTTAGTGTATTTTATGTCGGTAACTCTTGCCAAGGTTGGGGTCGGGAGTTCGAGTCTCCTTTCCCGCTCCAGATTCAAAAAAAGCCCTGATATTAATCAGGGCTTTTTTATTATTAAATTTTTATAAATTCAATTTTTTACATCCAATAAACTTTTACTGCACTTTTTCCAAAAAAATTCATCCACTTATGAGCGCTGCTTGATTTACAACCAACAATAAGCATCATAACGTAAATTAATTTACTGAATTTAAATGTAATTTTTCATCTCAACCCATGCCTGATTTGCATAAAATCGCTATAATTTTCGTATTCAATTTGCTCAATAGATTAGAACCTTAACATGGAAAAATTAACCTGTTTCAAAGCCTATGATATCCGCGGAAAATTGGGCACAGAACTCAATGAAGATATCGCATACCGTGTTGGACGTGCTTATGGCGAAATTTATCAACCTCAAAAAGTGGTAGTCGGTTGCGATGTTCGCTTAACCAGTGAAGCACTGAAACAAGCTACCATCAATGGCCTGAATGATGCAGGTGTTGATGTTTTAGATTTAGGCATGACTGGGACTGAGGAAGTTTATTTCGGTGCATTCCATCTTGATGTGCAAGGCGGGATCGAAATAACAGCCAGCCATAACCCGATGGACTATAACGGCATGAAGCTTGTACGCGAAAATGCTCGTCCGATTGGTGCAGACTCGGGTTTAAAAGATATCCAACTTCTTGCTGAAAAAAATCAGTTCAAAGCAGTTGAAATCAAAGGTACAACTCAGCATTATAATATCTTGCCTGAATTTATTGATCATTTGATGACCTATATTGACCCTACAAAAATCAAACCTTTAAAACTCGTGGTCAATGCGGGGAATGGTGCTGCAGGTCATGTGATCGATGCGATCGAAGAAAAATTTAAAACCCTGAATATTCCAGTTGAATTCATCAAAATTCACCATGAAGCAGATGGCAACTTCCCAAATGGTATTCCCAACCCCATCTTAGTTGAAAACCGTGCAAGCACCTGCGATGCTGTACTTCAGCATCATGCTGACATGGGCATCGCTTGGGATGGTGACTTTGACCGTTGTTTCTTGTTTGATGAAAAAGGTCAATTCATTGAAGGGTATTACATCGTCGGTCTCTTGGCACAAGCCTTTTTACTGAAACAAAAAGGTGAAAAAATTGTGCATGATCCGCGCTTGGTGTGGAATACCTTCGATATCGTTGAACAATATCAAGGCGAAGCTGTGCAATCGAAATCAGGCCACTCTTTCATTAAAGATAAAATGCGTGAACACAATGCAGTGTATGGTGGTGAAATGTCAGCGCATCACTACTTCCGTGATTTTGCCTATTGTGACAGTGGTATGATTCCGTGGTTATTGGCAATCTCAGTTGTCTCTGAAACAGCAAAACCACTCTCTGCTCTGGTTGAGGAAATGATTGAAAAGTTCCCTTGTTCTGGCGAGATTAACTTTAAAGTTGCGGATACAAAAGAAACCATTCAAAACATCTTTGATCATTTTGCTGACCAAAAACCCAAAATTGATGAAACGGATGGCGTCAGTTTAGATTTTGGTGCTTGGCGTTTAAATGTACGTGCTTCAAATACAGAGCCTTTACTCCGTTTAAATATTGAAAGCCGTAAAGACAAAAATCCAAAGCCGATGCAAGCTTATATCGATGAGCTCACTCAACTCATTCAGGCTTAAAACCACATAAAAAAATGGAGCGTTGTAACGCTCCATTTTTTATTCACGATAGCCATTTGGATTTTGTTTTTGCCAATTCCAACTATCTGCCAACATATCTTCCAGATTCAATTTTGGCGTCCAACCCAATTCAGCAACTGCACGCGCATTATCTGCAAATGATGTTGCGACATCCCCTGCACGACGCGGTGAAAACTCGAAAGGAATCTCAATACCATTCACTTTTTCAAAGGTATTTTTAATTTCTAGCACTGAACAGCCATTGCCTGTCCCAATATTCCAAGCGCGACAACCTTGTGCATTTAAACGATTTTCCAGTGCGCATAAATGGGCATTGGCCAAATCCACCACATGGATATAATCACGTACCCCCGTGCCATCAACTGTGTCGTAATCATTACCAAAAATCGACAATTTTTCACGACGACCCACAGCCACTTGGGTCACATAAGGCATTAAGTTGTTTGGAATCCCCTGAGGATCTTCACCAATTTGACCACTTTTGTGCGCACCGACAGGGTTGAAATAACGCAGTAAAGCAATCGACCAACCTGCATCTGCTTGCGCGAGTTTCTGCAATAACTGCTCAACAATGAGTTTTGTATAACCATAGTTATTACTTGGCATGCCTGTCGACATCTCTTCATTCAGTGGCGATACATTGGCTTCGTCATACACCGTTGCAGAAGAGCTAAAGACTAAATTAAAAACATTGGCGCGTTCCATCGCTTTGACTAAGCTAATCGAGCCAGAAATATTATTCTCGAAATACTTCAATGGGATTTGCTGACTTTCCCCGACAGCTTTTAAACCAGCAAAATGAATCACAGCATCAATCTGATGATCTTGAAAAATTTGATCCAAAATGGCTTGATCGAGAATATCACCTTCGACAAAGTCTAAAGATTTTGCAGTGAGTTGCTGTACTCGATTTAAGGATTCTTTACAGCTATTGGATAAATTATCCAGTACGACAACTTCATGTCCTGCATCAAGGAGTTCCACACAGGTATGCGAACCGATATAACCTGCACCACCCGTCACTAAAACTTTAGACATTGTCTTTTCCCATTAATATCTGAATTAAACCTTGTGTCGACGCATCAAGCTTGGATAAATCTGTTTGTTCGCCACTTAAAATTGGCAACAGTTGATTGGCAATCTCTTTGCCTTTTTCAACGCCCCACTGATCAAATGGGTTGATATTCCAAAGCACCGATTGTACAAAGACTTTGTGCTCATACATCGCGATCAGCATGCCCAAACTATAGGGATTCAACTCTTGCATTAAAATGGTGGTACTCGGTTGATTGCCTGTATATTGTTTATATTCAGGTAAATCTGCAACTTCATGTTGATCCAATGCCTGATTACCAAATGCCAATAAACGCGATTGTGCTAAACAATTTGATAATGCCAAATGATGTTGTTCGATTAACGCATCTGCATTGTCGATATAGGTAAATTGTTGCCCGTTATAACGCTTGACCGGTGCAATAAAATCACAACTGACGGACTGCGTCCCTTGATGCAATAGCTGATAAAAGGCATGCTGGGCATTGGGCCCTACTTCGCCCCACACAATCGGACACGTATCTAAATCTACTTTCTTGCCGTCTCTTTGAATCGATTTACCATTCGATTCCATTTCCAATTGTTGTAAATAAGAGGCGAAATATTTCAAACGGCCGTCATAAGGCAATACCGCATGGGTTTGAATCTCTAAGAAATTGTTGTTCCAAGCACCCAGCAACCCCATCAGTACAGGCAGATTTTCAGCAAAAGGCGCTGTTTGGAAATGCTGATCTATCGCATAAGCCCCTGCCAACAATTGCTTAAAACCATCCACACCGACCGTTAAAGCAATCGGTAAACCAATACAAGACCATAAAGAGTAACGACCACCGACCCAATCCCAAAGGAGCAATTGATTTTCAGGTGCAATTCCCCAAGCGGTCATTTTTTCAGGTTTGGTCGAAACCCCAATAAAATGGTGTTTTAAAATTTGCGCTTCCTGACCTAAAGCTTTTTCCAACCATAGACGCACGGTTTGTGCATTGGATAAGGTATCAATAGTCCCAAACGATTTTGATGAAATAATAAAAAGTGTCGTTTCAGGGCGGAGCTTATGCAATAAATCTGAGAGCTGGCTGCCATCCATCGTGGATACAAAATGCACATTGAGTGGTTTGTCTGTGATTTTCTTAAAATCAGACAGTGCATGACTGACCATGAGTGGCCCTAAGTCTGATCCACCTACACCGATATTCACGACATCTTGAATCACTTCACCGGTGGCACCGCGGTATTGACCTGCATGAATTTTATTGACCAAGGCATACATCCGATCAAGCTGTGCATGCACTTGTTTGGCCAATTCAAGATGAGACTGATCATGTTTCGGTAAGCGTAGCGCCCAATGCATGGCCGCTCGGTTTTCCGTATAGTTGATCTGTTCAGTGGAGAATAAACGTTTGATCCAAGGCGTGAGCTCTTGCGCATTTGCCCATGCGACTAAACGACTTAAAACCTCTGCATTAAGACGGTGTTTACTAAAATCAAATACAATCGGCGAAACGGCCACTGAAAATTTTTCAAAGCGCGTGACATCTTTGGCAAATAACTCGGTTAAATGTAATTGCTCAAATTTAGTTTTCAAGGTCTTTAATTGTTGTATGGCTGTCGCACTACTTTCAACAGCATAAGGCTTTGCATGACTGATCATTAGCGACCTACCCCCATATAAGCAAATCCTTGCGCTTTCACATAACTTGGATCATAAATATTTCGCCCGTCCAGAATCAGTGGATGAGACATAGTTTTTAATAATTCTGGATAATCCGGACTCCAATATTGCTTCCACGCAGTCAGCAAACACAGCGCATGCGCATCTTTGACTGCATCATATTGGTCTGTACAGTAGATTAAGTCGGGACGATGGCCATAAACTTTTTCAATTTCAGGCAAAGCTTGAGGATCATGTAACTTCACTCTGATCCCTTGCGCCCAAAGTGCTTTCAACATGGTGTGAACCGGAGATTGCTGAATACGTGAGGTATTTTCTTTAAATGCAGCACCCCAAATCGCAACTGTTTTACCGTTTAAATCACCATGATAATAATTCCATAATTTACGGAATAAAATTTCTTTTTGTTGTTCGTTAATATCCCAAACTTGTGCCAGCAGTTGACTCCTTGCACCCGCACCTAACACCGTTTGCGTCAATGTCAAAATATCATGTGAGAAGTTCTCCCCACCAAAACCTGCACCTGGATATAAATAAGATGCGCCAATACGGCTATCCGCTGCCATGCCTTGACGCACTTGTTCAATATCAATCCCCAATTTTTCAGCAACCACAGCCAAGTCATTAATATAACTAATACGTGTCGCCAACATGCCAGAAATACTCAGTTTGGTAAATTCCGCATCCAGTACAGGCATAAATAAATATTGCTGTGTACGTGGGAATAATGGTCTAAGTAACTCTTTAATTTTGGTTTGTGCGCGTTCAGATGAAGTCCCTACAATGAGCTGCTTGGTCTGTATCAAACTTGGTAAAGCATTACCTTCTTGGATGATGTCAGGCAAATAAACCCAATCATCTTCTGATAAAATTTGTGCAAATTTTTCAGTACCATGCAATCCTAGAGTTGAAGCATTCATCATCAGTTTAGGATGAATCATGGGTCGAGATTTTAATTCTTTTAAAATCTCAATTGCTTGAATCTCTTCAGTAGGATTAAAACTAAAAAAATAAGCATCGATATCTAAAGGAATATGGGAAAAGTTGCAGTATTTTAAAAAGCCATTAGCTTTCTGTTGCTCAAGCAAACGCTTAACCGCTTCATCTTGGGTATAGGCTTGCTCCGATGTTGTTTTTTTTAAAACATCACACCAAAAGACCTGATGACCACTTTCAGCCATTAACCCTGCAAAAACACCTGCATACAGCGTCTGTCCAAATACTGCAACTTTCATATCTGTCTCTTTTTTATAATTTTAGATCTTTAATCAGCGCTTTAAATTCCTCACCTAATTTTGGATGATCTACTCCATAATGAAGTACAGCTTTTAAATAACCCAACTTGCTACCACAGTCAAAAGTTTGACCTTTCATACGATAGGCTTCAACTGTATCGGTTTGTTGTAGCATGGCAATCGCATCTGTGAGTTGGATCTCATTACCCGCACCTTTCGGAGTTTGTTCTAACAGCTGCATAATTTTAGCAGGCAAAATATAACGCCCCACCACAGATAAATTTGATGGTGCAGTACCAACCACTGGCTTTTCTACAATGCCTTGCATTTGGATGCTTTGACCTTCTGCAGGTGTAGATACAACATCGACAATCCCATATTGATCGACCATATGATCAGGCACAGCTTCGACCATAATTTGTGATGCTTGAGTCTCATCAAAGCGTTGAATCATCAAACTTAAATCATTGCGTTTTGATGAATCTTTAACAAGAACATCCGGTAAAAGAACTGCAAAATCATCTTGTCCCACCACAGCCTTAGCACACAATACTGCATGACCTAAACCTAAGGGTTGTGGTTGACGCACACTAATGACACTGACGTGAGGTGGTAAAATTTCGGTAATTTCTTTGAGTAAATCAAATTTCTTTTTATTTTCTAAGGTGGTTTCTAGCTCAAAATTACGGTCAAAGTAGTTTTCGATTGAGACTTTTGAAGAATGTGTGACTAAGATAATTTGTTCAATACCGGCAGCAACTGCTTCACGCACCACATATTCAATCGCAGGGCGGTCAACAACAGTCACCATTTCTTTTGGAATGGACTTACTTGCAGGTAAAAAACGTGTCCCGAGACCTGCGACAGGGAGAATGGCTTTTTTGATCATATAAATTACGCTAATAAATTAAATTTTACTTAGAACCAGTTTTGATATTTGAAGAGCCTTGACTTGAAAAACGAGTAGCACCTACCTCTTGGTCCGGTGCATTAATCCCCTCTTTAGTAATCATGACCTTCACTGTTTTAAACATAATTTTAAAATCTAGCCACATAGATTGGGTTTCAACATATTGCACATCGAGTTCGAATTTTTCTTCCCAAGAAAGATTATTTCGTCCACTGACCTGCGCCAAACCAGTCATTCCAGGTTTTACTTCATGTCGACGCATTTGTTCAGGCGTATAGTGATCTAAAAACTCTTTCATTTGAGGACGCGGGCCCACAATACTCATGTCACCCTTCAACACATTAATAAGTTGTGGCATTTCATCTAAGCTTGTGGAGCGCAACTTATGTCCGAAAGGTGTGATACGTTTTGCATCTGGGAGAGGATTACCATTTTTATCAACAGCATCCAACATTGATCTAAACTTAATCATCTTAAAGATTTTTGTATCTTTACCTGGACGTTCTTGATAAAAAAATACTGGTGAACCTAAATGTTTGCGAACTTTGAATGCGACTATAATAAATATCGGCAACAGCAATATAATTGCTAAAGATGCAATCACAATATCAATTAACCTTTTCATCCTAAGACTCATTTGAAAATATTTTTTAATGGACATCACTAATTACACTTCTAATCTTTTCCATTGCTATGGGTTCAGCATAATGTTCTATCAAAATTTTCCTAGGGGAAGACATTTTATCATTTATGAAGTCCTCAGAAATCTTTAAGAATAATTCAGCTAATTGTTGAGGATTTCCTGAAGAAACTGCCCAACCAATACTTAGTTGGTTGACCATACAGGATATCTCTGAACCTTCATGCATTATTGCTAATAATGGTTTATCCGCGGCCATAGAATAATAAGCTTTACTTGGCACACCTAAACCATACATTCCATCAGCTAATGTTACAATCGCAACATCGCATGCATTTAGTCCGTCTGATTTTCGGATGGGATCAAGGGGTCCAATATATTTTATGTTATCATCTTTAAGTTTTGCGATCATTTCTTTTAGTGGTTCTTCATAAGCGCCAGAACCGATAAACAAAACTTTAGGCCTTTGACCAATTGGTATCTTCTCAAGTGCCCGAATAATATTATCAATGCCTTGTACTCGACCTATATTACCAAAAAAGGCAAATACCGGTTGCACACTTTCCCAGCCCAAACGTTTTAGTATTGGATTATCTTGTTTTGATTGAACTGCTATATCGCAATGATCAATCCAGTTTTGAATAATAATTGAGTCCTTTTTGTTAACTTTCTGATCGATCAACTCTTTCATATCAATACCAATAACAATTCGCTTATCTGCCGCAGCATAAAATCGATCAAATAAAAACTTTAAAATTTTATAAAAAAAATTATTTTTTTTAATTACTTGTGCTGGAATTAAATTTTCAGGAAAAACGTCATGAACTAAAAGAACCCACTTAAATCCTTTGATTTTTTTAGCAAAAAATATCACCGGCAACAATAACACCGGTGTCGTTCCACTAAAAACCGTATCTCCTTTTTTCACATTAAAGATTATTTTCAACAAAAATCTTAAAGAAATAATTAGTTCAAAGACTAGTCTTTGAACTAATTTCTTCTTATTCAGGTTAACATTTTTAATTAGAATTGCATCTTTTTCAATTGCATGTTGAGGATCCTCTTTTACAATTAATTTTAGTTGCTGTCCGTAGTGTTTTTTTAAATTCACATGCAATTTATGGAATAAATATCCTGTCGTATTTTGCTCAGGCAAAATATATTCCGAAATCAAAAAAATTTTTTTCATGTTAACCTGCATTTATTCAGTATTTTTTCCAAACAACACGATTCACATAATCTGTGTAGCTCAAAATAATACGTACCACTTTTTCACTTACATTCGGCATACCATAGTCTGCAACTAAACGTAATAAGCGATCTTCACCACGTGGCTGATAATCTAAAATCGCTAAACCTTGCAAAATACGTTCCACTTTCAAACCTACCATCATCACGGCTGTCTCTTCCATACCTTCTGGACGTTCATGTGCTTGACGCAAATTTAGTGCAGGAAAATTCAAAATAGAAGATTCTTCGTTAATTGTACCGCTATCAGACAAAGTCGCTTTTGCAGATAATTGAAGCTTATTATAATCACTAAAACCAAGAGGCTTTAACAACTTAACAAGTGGATGAAACTCAATACTCATCTGTTCAATACGTTTACGTGTTCTTGGATGTGTTGAAACAATAACAGGATATTGATATTTCTCGGCAACTGAATTCAACATTTCTACCAAATCTAGAAAGTTCTGATCTGAGTTAATATTTTCTTCACGGTGCGCACTGACAATAAAATATTCGTGTTCTTTAAGATTTAAACGTTGAAGAATATCTGAAGATTCAATCTTCGCTTGATAATGCTTCAGCACCTCAAACATTGGACTACCTGTTTTAATCACTTGATCTGCAGGCAAACCTTCTGAAAGTAGATAGTCCCGTGCAATGGTACTATAGGTCAGATTAATATCCGCAGTATGATCAACAATACGGCGATTAATTTCTTCAGGTACACGCATATCAAAACAACGGTTACCTGCTTCCATATGGAAGGTGGGAATTTTACGACGTTTGGCTGGAATTACTGCCATACAACTATTAGTGTCACCTAGAACTAACAGTGCTTCAGGCTGTACTTCTTCTAACACTTTGTCTACAGCAATAATCACATTACCAATTGTTTCTGCACCTGACATTCCAGCTGCATTCAAAAAGAAATCGGGCTTACGAATACCTAAGTCGGTAAAGAAGATTTCATTCAGTTCATAATCATAATTCTGTCCAGTGTGCACCAAAATATGATCAAAATATTGGTCACATGCAGACATCACACGTGACAAACGAATAATTTCTGGGCGCGTTCCAACTACGGTCATTAATTTTAATTTTTTCACAGCTTCGACTCTTAATCTGTTAACGGCATCGCAAATGTATCTGGTTTTTCACGGTCAAAAATTTCATTCGCCCACAGCATCACCACCATCTCATCTTCACCAATATTGGTAATGTCGTGTGTCCAACCTGGCACAGTTTCAACAATCCGAGGTTCTTCACCCGTGGTTTCTAATTGATAAAATTCGCCCGTAATCACGTGCTTAAACTTAAATAGTGCTTTGCCTTTAATCACCAAGAATTTTTCGGTTTTGCTATGATGATAGTGTCCACCACGAGTAATGCCTGGGTGTGCAGTAAAATAGGAAAATTGTCCTGCATCTGGGGTTTTTAGCATTTCTACAAATACACCGCGCTGGTCACCATATTTTGGGACACTATAATCAAACTGATGTGGCTGTAAAAAACTCAAATAGGTTGAATATAATGCACGCATTAACCCAGTTCCAACACGATCACTGACGAGTGAATCACGTGACTGTTTAAAACCCTGCAAAGTTTTTTCAAGCTCCCCGACAGTGATTTGATACTCAGGTGTTATTTCAAATATTGGGGAAACAGTGATACCTTCTTGGATGATATTCCAGAAAGTTTCCACAACATCGTCTACATACACCAATCGTATCACTGCATTTTCATCATTGATTTGGATCGGCAAATCATGGGCAGTGTTATAGCAGAAGGTTGCTACAGCGGAGTTATAATTCGGACGAGACCATTTACCAAACACATTAGCTAAACGACAAATATAGACTGCATTACCGTTGGATTGTTGTAGATCTAAAAGTACTTGTTCCCCTCCCAATTTGCTTTTTCCATAGGCATTATCACGTTCAGCCTGAATAGAAGAAGACAAAATGATCGGCGTTTGTTTTTGAGCATCAATTAGGCATTGCGCAATTTTTTGCGTCAAACTCACATTACCATCAATAAACTCTTGTTCATTGACTGGTCGATTGACCCCAGCCAAATGGATAATCCAATCGGCTGCAGTGACCGCAGTGGTTAATTCAGCATCAGTGGATTGACGATGAATCTTTAAAATTTCAATGTCATTCTTTTCAGATAAAAATTGAATCAAATTTTTTGCAATAAAGCCATTTGAGCCTGTGACGAGTATTTTCATATTAGGCCTCAGGATCAATATATTGGCCATCAATTAAGGCACGAATGAAATCAAGTTTTAACAATAACTTTTTCATACCTTCTACATCTAAGCGTTCGGTATTATTGGAGTTATAGTCTTCAAATTGTTTAATTTTATGATCACCATTTTCTACATATTTCGCATAGTTCAAATCGCGTTGATCCGCTGGTACACGGAAGTAATTCCCTTGATCGTACGCAACGGCCATTTCTTCACGGCTTAACAGTGCTTCAAATGCTTTTTCACCATGGCGGGTGCCCATAATAGAAACCGGATGTTCAGGTACAGAAAGTAGCTCCGTTAATGCGTGAGCCAATACTTCAATGGTTGCTGCTGGTGCTTTTTGTACAAAGATATCGCCATTTTCACCATGTTCAAAGGCATACAGAACTAAATCCACAGCATCATCTAAAGTCATCATGAAACGTGTCATGTTTGGATCTGTAATGGTTATTTCTGTACCTGCACGAATTTGATCAACAAACAGCGGAATCACTGAACCACGAGATGCCATGACATTACCATAGCGTGTACAACAAATAGTGGTTTCTGTTTCTTCTAAGTTTCGAGATTTCGCCACAATGACTTTTTCCATCATGGCTTTTGAAATACCCATAGCATTAATTGGGTAAACAGCCTTATCTGTACTTAAACATACGATACGTTTTACACGGTTTTGAATTGCAGCTTCTAATACATTTTCTGTACCAAGAACGTTGGTTTTGACTGCTTCCATTGGGTGGAATTCACATGATGGTACTTGTTTTAAAGCAGCAGCATGGTAGATATAATCTACACCACGCGTTGCGTTTAAAACACTATTATAATCACGCACGTCACCTATATAAAACTTGAGCTTAGATGATTGGTATTTTTTACGCATATCATCTTGCTTTTTTTCATCACGGCTAAAAATACGGATTTCTTTAATATCTGTTTTTAAAAACCTCTTTAAAACAGCATTACCAAATGAACCTGTACCACCAGTGATTAACAAAATTTTATTTTCAAACATCTTCATTACTACTTGGTTACCAATTCAATAATTAATTTTCGTTGCATACCCCATTTGCTAACAGCAGATGGATAATTATCATGCAATACCTGTATACCACGTTTGACTAATTCATCACGCAAAGGTGCATTTGTCACGATTTCAAAAATTGCATCGGCAATATTTTCTTCATCTAATGGATCAAAATAAAGTGCAGCATCCCCACATAGTTCTGTTGCAAAATCCCTTTTGCTAGCTAATAGTGGTCGCTTTGACAAGAAAGCCTCAGGAAATACGGCTGTTGAAGATTCAACTATACTTGCGCAAATCACTGCATGACTGCTTAGATATAGTCCCGCAAATTTTGAATTAGGAATAAATCCTGCCGAATCTATATATTCTTCAACTCCATTATTTTTGGCTAAATTATATAATTTCAGCCATTCCGTACTCTCTTTAGGAATAGTAAAGAGTAATTTTAACTTTGAAACTAATTCACTATGTTTTTCTTTTAAAAAAACTAGAGAAAAAATCACTCTTTCTAAATTTTTATGTGGATAATAACTACAGGGAACAAGAATTTGAAAATACTCACTTCCACTTTCTTCAATTTCTTTAGATGTGGCTAAATAATCTAAAAAAGATGGGCTAAATGAATTTCCAATAACAAAAATTTTTGAGGAATCATAATTTAAAAAAGATGATAATTTTTGCTTTACAAGTTCTGTTTCAACTACCAAATAAGAATCACACATTAAAAACAATTTAGCTTTTACAAAATTTAGAAATTTTTCAAATAATCCCAATTTCAATTCTTTTTGATATAACATTTTACCTAAAGCAAAACCCTGTAATGTAGGAGCTTTAGGTTTCCAATATGCAGGTCCAAAAACAACAAATACAAAATCAGGTTTATATTTTTTTTCAATTTTTGAAATTCTAAAACCTTGGAAAAATTTGAAAAACACTGATACTGTATTTTCGACATAATAATGCTTAAATTTTGATTTAGTTAATACGGATAATTGTTGATCAATCTGTGTATTTACAACACAAATCACTTCAAATTCTGGATCATTAGCTATATTTTCAATAAAAGCCAAAGCAACTTGTACTCCACCACCAACTGAAGTAATAGAAGCATCCACCATTAATTTCATTTATTAACCCACTTATCTAAAGCATTAATTAAATTATTAGCCATGGCCTCACTATTAAATTTTTTAAACAATTTTAATGAATGAGATCCATGATCTAACAAAGAAATTTTTTCATTAGTATAAATTTCCATTTTAATTTGAAGATCTTTAAAATTATTTGACTTAAATTTATATCCATTCTGACCATCCTCAATAAGATGCCATGATGCACCAACCATATCAGAAGCTATTATGGGTTTTCCTAAACTAGCAGCTTCATTCAAAACAACGCCCCAACCATCTTCACGACTTGGAAGTACAATTACATCAGCAGCGCTTAATATTTCACCCACATCATTTGAACTCACAGAAGGACAGAATAAAATATTTTTATCTAAGCCTAAATGTATACTGAGGTTTACTAATTTTTTTTTATCACAACCATCGCCAACAATTATAAGACACCAATCTTCATTTTTAATGTGAGAAAAGGCTTTTAAAAGTAAATCAACTCCTTTCAAATGAATTAATCTTCCTAAATACATAAATGCTTTTCTATCACCTTTAAAATTAATGATTTCGTGATTTTCTTTACTGACTGCTAACGGCTTGATGGAGTAGCTTAAATGCGCTATTTCTTTCTTAATTCCCCATCTTATAAAGTCTAACTCAGCTAATTTACCTTGCGAAAATGCACCCAAAGCATAATTATTCACCATATAGGCATACCATTTTTTTACAAAATATGATCTGTACCATCGTAAGCCTGGTGTAGATTTTTCACTCCAATGAGCCCATTTTATTTTTTTATTTGACAGTTTCATACAAAGCGTACGAGTAAAAGAACTGCCATAACCAGGCAAAATATGAATGTATTCCTTATAAGAATTTAAATAATCATCTACTTGATGAAGATCTACTTGTATCTCATAATCATTAAATGAAAACTCATTCCACCCCATTTTCTTTCGTTCTTCAGTTATTTTTTCATAATAACCAACTTTTAAATCTACGCCCTTTTCAACAAGAGTTTGAAAGAAAAATGATTGATGATGAGAAGGATAATTCATCCAAATAAAAACTTTCATTTAACACCTTTCACGTATGCCTTCAACACCATTATAAATAACTCAAAAGAAGGGTATTTTTTTAAGACTTTTAAAATAGTCCCTTTGTCAACATCAACACCGTTACAATTAAATGTTTGGATATACAAATATTCCTTTTTCCATCCTCTTAAATCGTGTTTTTTTGAAATATAATCATAACTTTTTAAATATTTCGTATGATTACTATTTCCTATTCTCGGCTTATCATGACTGACATCAATGGTATAACTATGTAAAAATATTTTTTCAATATTACCAATATTTAAAACCCTTAACCAACATTCTAAATCCTGCCAACATTTTAAATTCTCATCAAAACCATCAATTTTTTTTAAAACTTCAGTTTTAGTAAAAATTTGGTTTCCAACAGCATTATTTAAAAATAAATCATCAAATTTTATAAATTTATTTTTAAATAATTTCTTACCATAAATAGTTTTATTTTTATTTTTAATTTTATATAAAGTACTTAGAGCTATTGTTCCTTCATTTTTCTTTCTCCAAGCATTTACTAAGCTTTCAATTCTGTCTAGATCAAAAAAATCATCATCATCTAGACCAGTAATAAAATATCCCTGAGCATTACGTATTGCGATATTACGGCTAACACATGCTCCAGAATTCTTTTCTTTTAAAAAATATTTAACACGACTATCTTGACTAGAAATTTCTTTTAAATAATCTTGAGTACCGTCTGTTGAACAATCATCAACAACGATTAACTCAATATTAGAATACGTTTGATTCAAAACAGAATTTACTGATCTTTTCAAAAGTTCCAATCTATTAAAGGTTGGAATATAAATTGTAACCAAACTCAATGTTCTAAATATCACAATTTTTCCTTTTATCTAGTTTAGAAAAATACGAAAATCCCATACCAATAATTAGAGAATAAAAACAATAAAGTTTAAATAAACCCTGATAAACTGGTTCAATTAAAAATATTACAAAAATTCCAAAAAACAAAGCCACAAAATACACTGAAAAAAAGTTTTTCTTTCTTAAAAAAATAAATTTTGTAAACAGCCCCAGTCCTAGTAACAACATTAAAAACAAAAGTAGTGCCGGAAAAAAACCATATGGAATAGCTATATCTAAGATAAAATTATGTGCAAAAACATCACTTGTTCTTAAATCACTTCCAATTAAAAAGTTTTGTTTAATAATTTCAAACCCTTCGATCCAGTTTCTTAGCCTACTGTTATCTAATCCATCATCTGATTCCATTCTTTTACCTAATATTGTTTCATTAAAAAAAATTAGGTAGTAAATCGCAACCAATGCTACAAGAGGAATAAATTTCATCCAATCAAACTTACAAATAAAAATAAGTAAAATAAAAACACCAAAAACCATTATAAATGTTGATCTATTTCCTAAAGTTATACCTATATAAATTGATATAATTCCCATTAATAAAACTATAAAATTTTTACTCTTAGATAATCCATTATTTTTTACCATAAACAATGGAAATAGAACCATTGATCCAGATAAAAAACCATTAATAGCTGTATTACTATATTTTACATTTGTTATAAACTCATATATAACACGACCATTATTCACTGTGAAATCTGAATAACTTCCATAATTCCATAGAGTATGAATCATAGATAATATGCAAAAAAACAATAAAGACAATGAACAATTTAATTTCAAATTTGCACTAGCTTCACGTCCATATTTATCATAAAAAATAACACCTACGAGGAAAAATAAAATTGGATATAATAACTTACCAAAAACTTCTATCCCTGCACCTTTAATGATATCAACTACAGAAACATATAAACTAAAAAAAATTAAAATTATTATATACAAAACCATTACTGCATTAAGCTTGTATTTTTTTATAGAATATATAAAAAATAAAAATAAAAATGGTAATATTTCACCCACCACAGGTATCAAAAAAAAACAAATCATTATTAAATTTAATATTATGATGTCATAATTAGCCTGTGTTTTCGATATATTCAAATTTAATTTTCTCCAAACAAATCACGTGTATATAACTTAGACTTTACTTCTGTTAAATCTTCATTCATACGATTCGCTAAAATCACATCTGAAATATTGAGAAATTCATTTAAATTATTTTGGACTGAATATCCTTCATAATGTTCAACATTCAATGTTGGTTCATAGACAATAATCTCTACATTGTATTCTTTTAATTCGCGCATAATGTCTTGAATCGCAGAATCACGAAAGTTGTCTGAACCTGCTTTCATCGTTAAACGATACACACCTACTACATTAGGACGTTTTTTCAAAATTTCTTTAACAATAAACTGCTTTCGTGTTTGGTTTGAATGAATAATCGCTTGGATTAAGTTTTGTGGTACACCTTTATAATTTGCTAAAAGCTGTTTGGTATCTTTTGGCAAACAATATCCACCATAACCAAATGAAGGATTGTTGTAATGGTTTCCAATTCGTGGGTCTAAACTTACACCTTGGACAATATCCAAACTGTTTAGATTATTTTTTTCGCAGTAGGTATCAAGCTCGTTAAAATAAGCTACACGCATTGCTAAATAAGTATTAGAAAATAACTTTACCGCTTCTGCTTCAGTCGAATCCATGCAACGTGTGGGCGCATTTTTCTCAATGGTTGCATCTAAATAAAGCTGAGCAATCGCTTCACCACGTTCAGATTTTTCACCCACAATAATTCGAGATGGATATAAATTATCGTAAAGTGCTTTTCCTTCACGTAAAAACTCTGGGGCGAATACAATTTGATTGGTTTGAAATTTCTGTTTCAACTGTGACGTATATCCCACAGGTATAGTCGATTTAATAATAATAGTTGCTGTGGTGTTGATTGGCAAAATTTGTGCAATTACACTTTCAATCGATGAGGTATCGAAATAATTCGTTTCAGCATCATAATTGGTTGGCGTAGCAACAATAATGTAATCGGCATCTTTATATGCTTGCTCAGCATTTAAGGTTGCAGTTAAATTCAACTTTTGTTCACTTAACGCTTGTTCAATATAGTCATCTGCTATGGGTGACTTTTTTTGATTAATTAAATCAATACGTGCAGAATTAATATCCAAACTAATGACGTGATGCTGCTTCGCAAAAAGAACAGCATTTGACAATCCTACGTAGCCTGTTCCAACGACTGTAATTTTCAAAATATTTATTCCTTTACCAGAAGGTTTATTAATTCTGCTGTTAATCCCAAATTTTGAACTGTTCTACCATTTACGCGAAAATCTCTGTTCAATGAGAAATTAGCTAAATTAATTAGTGATGTAGCTAATGGTGTCTCTACGCTTAACAATTTCCCTAAAGATTCTAGTAAAACTAAGCCCTGTGATACATCTTCAGTAATATATCTAGAATTACTAATATCAGGGCCTTTTGGAGAATGATTCATTGCATAATCAAAAAAAGCTGATTTGGAGTCAATTGATAGATCATGAAAATTCCTGTATTTACATGCATCTACATAACTTAGTTTAGAAAGTCCTAAACTTAAAAGTATATTATTTTTTTCTTGATCTAAATTTTCTACTAAGTTCCAAACACTAGGGGTAAAAACTTCTTTATACATCCAATAATCCCCCTTAGAATATTCAATTCTCGGAATACTCATAATTGCACCAATAGTATGTACAATCAGATTAGGGTTATGTAAAGCAGCTTCAAAAATATTTTTGAGATAAACAAAATTAAAATTCAATTGATCAAGTTTTATTTTAGCAGTATCTAAATTTTGTTTTGGATAGATGCCTATAGGATTTCTAACATTTTTAAATAATACTTCAGCTTCACCATTACTTGTAACACGACAATCAATTGGTGAACTTTGCGCTTCTACAATTGTACATTGTATATTATTTTTTATAAAATATGCAGTAGATGCATATCCAGGTTGGATATAAACCACATCAGTATTAACAATATAAGGTTTTATTTTTTTTACTATTTCCTCATGATAATTTGTTTGAGAGCATATAATAATAATATCTCTTTCTTCCAAAAATGCTTCATCATATGAATTAGTGATTTTAGATATTTTTACTTTTTTTGACTTACCGCCATCTTTAAATAATAAAGTATTATTATTTTCAATAATATATTTTGTTTTAACATCGAAATCTCTAGATGAGCTTTTAAGCAAAGAAACTTTATGACCTTTCAATGTTAAATCTGCAGCATATGTAATACCACAATTCCCTGAACCTATAATCAAAATATTCATAAATATTCCATTAACCTAAATTTAATAAATCACCTAAAAGTAAATCTGTTTTTTCCAACCTATCTCGATCTAATCCAGCAGAAGGAGTGAAAGTTAACTCGCCAAAAATCACCTTTCCATTTACATGATAAAAATCAGCTCTTACGAATTTAAAGTCTGATGATAGCTTATATGCATATTTTTTCATCTCATCAAACGCAATTGGTTTTTCTATTTTTATGTTTTGATTAATTGCATCTAAAGAGTCCTTACTTAAAGGAGCCAAATTCCAATCCATATCAAAGTAATAAAATTTAGTTTCAGCATTTTTACGGCCTTGACAAAGCATTACATATTTTGGTACCCCATCAAAACAGTAAAACTTGTAGTCATCTGGAAATTGCCCAAATTCATTAACTAAGAACTCCTCGCAAATAATTTTTCTAGGAATTTTTTTATAATGTGGCTCTGCACTAAACAATGAAAAATCAGTTTTCATCCAGTTATCAAGTTTTAACTTAATATTTTTTCGATCTAATTGATTTTTATCTTCAACAATAATGTTAAAGCCTGCACCGTGATTACATTTTAATGCGAATTTCTCAGGCAATTTATCAAAGTCAATTTCTTCAAAATTATTATAATTAGCTATCAAAGGATTTAGAATTTCTGAACAACCTTTTTCAGCAACATACTCTCTAACCAAATATTTATCTGCACATTTAGTATATATTTTTTTATGGTATTCATTAAACTTAAGCCATTGAATTTTTTCATTCAATGTTTTAACTTTACTCTTTGATAAAAACAACCATCTTTTAAAAATAAATAAAAAAAGAATTTTTGCATGTAATTTTGAAGAGATTAATGATAAAAATCTGAGATATTTCATTTGAATAACTTACCCGATAGAATATTTGCATGCATTTTTAAAATAATTCCTTTTTTGAAAAAATAATTAGCTATTGTTAAGGAAATTAACTCCACACCAACATAGCACATTACTGCCCCCAAAATACCGTATTCTTTTATCAAAAGATATGAAATTCCTATACTTAAAATAGCCATACTAAACATTTTAATAGCTAAATATTTATAAGCATTAAATGCAATCATATAACGATAGCTAATTGTACCTAGTGCTGACAATGCGGTACCTATAACGATATAAGGAAGTATATCTGATGATAGAAGATATTCAGCCCCATATAGCCATGCTACAACCCACTCACCTAACCACAATACACCTGAAAGTGCACAACCTGAAATTAGAAGAACAATGATATGTAATTGCTTTAAAATCTTTTGTTGAACTTCAAATTGCTTTTCTTCATAAACTTTGGAAAAAAAACTTGTAATTAAAGCTAAGTTTACAAAGCCCCAAGCTCCACCCAAAGTCATAGCAACGTTATAAATGGCTAATTCTGAAAAGGAAACAAACTTCGCCAAAAATATATTTGAAATTTGTGTATAAAAAACAATAGATAATGTTGAAAAAACTAAACTACCACCCGTAAAAAATAAATATTTATTATATTTTTTTGTATGTGCAACATAAATTCTCTTGTTCTGCTGATGGTAGTAAATTTTTCTTAACAAATATGGAATCAATGCAATGATAATAATTGGATAGACCATAGTGTAAGGTTCTGCTTCAAAAAGCACTAAAAAAAACCTTAAAACTAAAGCCAAAGCTAAACCAATTGTGTTTGAAATGGCATTTACATAGGAAATTAACTGACTATTATTATAAGTTGTGTAAAAATCACTCACTATAAAATAGCTTGCTATAAAATTGCCTAGTCCAAATATAAAGGTGAGCGGATCTGTATACAACCATAAATATACCAGAGCGATCGCAGAAACTAACACACAAAAAAATTGTCGCATTTTTTGAGTGGATATAGCTAGCTTTAATCCAGATTGAGCATTTTGGCTAAATCTTTTAAATAGAATATTTTGAGCACCAAACCATGCCAAGGTCTGTACAAATAAAAAAATAGAAGTGGTAAAAGCTAATTTACCAAAATTTTCAGGCCCTATATATTTCGCCATCAATGCATTTACAAAAATTAAACCAAAAATGGAAATCACTTTTTCAAGCATCATCCATAGGGAATTAGAAAATATCTTTTTAGAAAAAACTTGCATTTCAGACTTCTAATCCTTCCTATTAATGGCTTATTTCATCTACTTATATAATTAGTAAGAGTTCACTTACAGATTTCCACACATTATAGTAAAAACCATCTTTGTTGTCTTTGTTTTTTGACAAAACCTATGTTTTAGTGTTGTTTTTTAATATTATGAATGTACAAATCCATCTACATAGGTTCGTAATATCTTCATAAATTGAACTTTACTTTCATCCCTCATGATTTCATTAAATTCATTATAAACATTCGATATTTCACCATGTTTATAAAATTTCTCAAAACACTTTAAAATCCGCTCATGCCCTGTTTTTTCGACACCTTCCTGATCAATCAATAACTCTTCATACAGTTTTTCACCAGGACGTAAACCTGTAAACTGAATCTCAATATCCCCTACCCCATTTTCATCGATAGGACGGAAACCACTTAAACGAATCATTTGTTTGGCTAAATCGACTATTTTTACAGGCTCCCCCATATCCAACAAAAATACATCACCCCCCGTACCCATTGCACCAGCTTGAATCACAAGTTGCGCCGCTTCAGGAATAGTCATAAAGTAACGCGTCACTTCAGGATGAGTTACCGTTACAGGACCACCTTGGGCAATTTGCTTCTTAAACAGTGGTACAACTGAACCCGATGAACCCAACACATTACCAAAACGAACAATACTGATTTGTGTCTTTGGATTGGTCGATGCTAAACCTTGGCAATATAATTCCGCCATACGCTTAGATGCCCCCATCACATTAGTCGGACGTACTGCTTTATCAGTCGAAATCAAGACAAAGGTTTCAACCCCTTGTGCAACCGCAGCATCTACACTACGCTGCGTGCCAATCGAAGTATTGTAAATCCCCTCAAATGGATTGGCTTCGACCAAGGGCACATGTTTATAAGCGGCAGCGTGATAGACCGTTTGCACGCCATGTTCTTTCAAAACACGCTCTAATTTTGCTTGATTTGTGACTGATCCAAGAACAGGAATAATTTGAACACCTGTGCTTTGTAACTCTCGATCAATCGAATACAAGGCAAACTCGGACATTTCAAATAGCACCAACATTTTCGGTTGATGCTTGACGATTTGACGACACAGCTCAGAACCGATTGACCCCCCCGCCCCAGTCACCATCACGACTTTATCTTTAATATTTTTCTCTAAAAGCTCAGGCTTTGGTGGTACAGGATCACGACCCAATAAATCAATAATATCCACTTCACGGATATCAGACACTTTGACTTTACCATCAACCAGTTGTGTCACAC
Source organism: Acinetobacter sp. YH16032 (assembly GCF_013417345.1). Classification (NCBI taxonomy): domain Bacteria; kingdom Pseudomonadati; phylum Pseudomonadota; class Gammaproteobacteria; order Moraxellales; family Moraxellaceae; genus Acinetobacter; species Acinetobacter sp. YH16032. The sequence continues at coordinate 39,860 of NZ_VPEE01000016.1, forward strand.
CCGGTAATTCCATAATTTTCACATCAGTGGCTTCAAAGGATTCAATAATTTCCTTTTTACGGGCACGCCCCACCGATGGCATGGCAAGTAAAACTTCTTCAATACCAAATTTGCTGAGTTTCTTTTGCGCTTTTTTTGGGGAATAAATTTTTAAACCACTTAAAGACTGCCCTTTCAGTGATTTTTTATCATCAATAAAACAAACAGGTAAATAATCATCAGAACGATTTAAGGCAGCCGCAATTTGCTGTCCTGCTAAACCTGCCCCATAAATCGCCACACGTTTGCGAGTTTGTTTTTTGGCAAAGGTTTTAAGGGTCGCATAACGAATGACCGCGCGACTCCACCACATGTAGGAAAACAGCATAAAGCCATACATGAGTGGAATACTCATCGGAATAAAAGCAACATCTAATTTTTTAATAGCATACAACGCCACAATTTGAATAAATGTCCCAATCGAAATACGCAGTAAATAATCTTCATTAAATGAACGTACAATGGCACGGTAAATTCCGAGCAAGGCAAAAATCAGTACGCCTGCGATCGCCACATAGATATACCAAGCCTCAAGCCCTTGCATCACGGTCACATTTGGGCGTGCCAAACGAATGGCATAGGCCAGCCACATCATCAGTGGCAACATGCACATGTCCATGATCACCAAAACCACTTGTTTTTGGCGACGCGGTAAGGATGCAATGGAACGAATAAAATCTTTCATTGAGGCTCAGTTATCTTGGCTGAAAAAGCACGCTGTGATTATACGCTGTTTTAACCGTGAATCTTGGCAATCACGCTTTGAATCGCATCTACGGTTTTTTGTAGGCTGTGTTCAGACAGTGTTGGATGCACCAAGAACATCAGACTGCTTTCACCTAAAGCTTTCGCATTGGCTAAACGTGTTACTGGGCGCCACGGTGTCTCATCAAAAGCTTTTTCTAAATACACTTCTGAACATGAGCCACTAAAACATGGCACCGCTTGCGCACTGATTTCTGCCATGATGCGATCACGTGACCAGCCTTCAGGTAAGGCATCAACATTGACCTGTACATAGCATTTATAACTCGCATGCACATAATCTGACGATGGTTTAGCGACTGTAAAATAAGGACTATGTTCAAATACCGCTTGGATGCGTGCCATATGGGCATTACGTTTTTCTGTCCATTCCGGCATTTCTTTCAGTTGCAAACGACCAATCACCGCTTGCATTTCCATCATGCGCCAGTTGGTGCCAAATGAGTCGTGTAACCAACGGAAACCCGGTGGATGTTGTTTGTTATAGACGCTATCAAAGTTTTTGCCATGGTCTTTGTATGACCACATTTTTTTCCAAAGATTTTCATCATTGGTGGTGACCATACCGCCTTCACCGCCGGTAGTCATAATCTTGTCTTGGCAAAACGACCATGCACCAATATGACCAATTGAACCTGCGGATTTGCCTTTGTACATCGCACCATGCGCTTGGGCGCAGTCTTCAATCACGAAGATGCCTTTTTCCTCAGCGAGTTGCATGATCGGGTCCATATCACACATCCAACCTGCCAAATGTACACAAATAATGGCTTTGGTATTCGGTGTAATCACTGCTTCAATGGTACGGCGTGAGATATTTTGTGAATCGAGCTCCACATCAGCAAAGATTGGATTGGCACCTGCAGTGACAATCGAGCTTGCTGAAGCAAGGAAAGTACGTGAAGTGACAATTACATCATCACCTGCACCGATGCCTAAGGCTTTCAGTGCTAAATCCAGTGCCACTGTGCCATTCGCGACGGCAACGGCTTGTTTTGTTCCAACGAACTGTGCAAATTCCTTTTCAAATTCACGGCATTCCTGACCTGTCCAATAATTGACTTTATTGGAAAGAAGGACGTTTGACACCGCATCGGCTTCTGCTTGAGTAAAGCTTGGCCAAGGCTCAAATGCACTGTTTAACATGGAATTTTCCTAAAACTTATTGCTGTGAAGTGGTGACAATCCGTGCAGGATTACCGACCACTGTTGCACCTGCCGGCACACTTTTGGTGACTACGGCGCCCATACCGACAGTCGCACCTTTACCAATCACCAAAGGCTGATCGGGGGTACCCTGCTTAATCATGGCACCTGCGCCGATATAGGCATGGTCATGAATATGAATATTGCCGTTGCATTTTACGCCTGGCGCAAAGGTAACGAAATCCCCAATCACACAATCATGCTCCACATAGCTATATAAATTGGCATGGAAGCATTTGCCGATTTTAATATTGGAGGTAATGGTGACAAACGGGCCTAAGGCTGAACCTTCCGCGATTTGCACTTCATCCATGAAAATGACGTTATCGGCAGAGATTGACCAAAGCCCAATGCCATTAGCTTCTAAACGTTGGGCGATTTTTTCACGTACCCGACTATTGGCAATCGCGATTTGTACGTATTTTGTCGATGCTGATTCATTTAAGAATGCTGAGTAATTCATAGCACGATGACCATTCACCGAACCGATTTCTGTTAAGGCATCATCAATAAAGACAATTTCAGCCTCTTTTTTTTCACGTAATAATTGCTGACGCGCCACAGGCATTAAACTGCGCCCGCAACCTGAAGCACCATAAATTGCATAAAGTGTTGTCATTTTTTTTGTTCCGGTGTACCGGTAAATTTCGTCGTGGTTGCCTCGCCTTCGGCACTAATATCATCCTTGGCAATGACTTTTTTTATGGTTTTCAGCATGATTTTAAAATCGAGCCACAGTGACTGATGTTCAACATACCATGTATCGAGTTCGAATTTCTTTTCCCATGAAATGGCATTGCGACCATTCACTTGCGCATAACCCGTGATGCCCGGACGCACGTTGTGACGTTTGGCTTGTTCCTGATTATATAAAGGCAGATATTCCATCAGCAGTGGACGTGGACCCACGATGCTCATATCGCCTTTAATCACGTTCCACAGTTCAGGCATTTCATCGAGACTGGTGGCACGGAGCATTTTACCAAATGGGGTGAGGCGTTCGCTGTCGGGTAATGGGTTGCCCTCCGTATCCAGTGCATCTTTCATGGTGCGGAACTTGATCATTTCAAATGGCTTGCCATGTAAACCCGGACGCACCTGACGAAACAGCACCGGTGAACCGAGATTCTTTTTCACTTTATGTGCCACGATCAAATACACGGGTGACAGCAGAATTAAAGCCGTGGAAGCAATGGTGATATCAATAATACGTTTTAACATTGAATTCCTCTGCCCTTTAGTCAAGATCTGTCCAACGTCTATTTACAGATTGACCTGCATTATTCATGTGAATCACTTTGGCATAATTTCCCACAGCCGTGGCATTTTCAGGAATATCTTTCGTCACCACACTACCCGCGCCAATCGTTGAATTATCACCAATCGTAATTGATTCCACGATACAGACATGAGGTCCAATATAAACATTATTACCAATTTTGGCTGCACGACGAACACCATTGGCGCCAATCGTTGTGAATTGAGATAAATTGACGTTATGCCCAAGCTCTGCTGTGGGATTAATGACTAAAGGTCCACCATGTCCAATATATAAGCCATAGCCAATTTTAGTCGTGGTATGAATATCGATCCCATATTGCTTTCTTTTATAATAATAAATGGGGTAAGCAAGTTTTGCTAAAAACGTTTTTGAACTGGCAATACGTAACCAAAATGAAAAATTAAAGCCGCGATTAAATAGGTAGTTTTTAATAAACAATTTAAAACTGACTTTTCCCGTATAACGATATAAATCGCTTTTGATGTATTTAATCAACATGCGCCAGACTCTAAATTGATATCGATGATTCCCATTTCAGCAAGCATATGTTTATTCACCTGATGCACATCATATTTATTCAGGGCAATTTCACGGGAGCGTTGCCCCATCAACTCGATGAGTTTTGGATCTTCAATAAAATATTGCATGTTTTTCACCAAATCATCGACTGATTTTACTTCGACCAAATAGCCGTTTACACCATGCGATACGGTTTCACGACAACCCGGCGCATCAGTGGTAATCACCGCACGTCCCATTGCCATGGCTTCTAGTACGGTACGTGGCGTACCTTCACGATAAGATGGCAATACATACACAGAGCTTTGTGCAATCGCAGGACGGACATCACTGAGTTTACCCCAATATTTGAGACGCCCATCAGCCATCCATTGATCAAGTTCAGCTTGGGTAATCGCAGATGGATTATCGTCAATCCAACCGACCAAATGAAATTCTGCTTCAGGATATTGCGCTTTGATGATGCGTGCCGATTCCGCATATTCACGTACACCTTTATCACCGAGCAGGCGTGCAATCAGCAAGAAAGATGCTTTGACCTGTCCTTGTGCATTTTTCGGTAAGGGCATCACATCAAAGTCTTGTACATTGACCCCTGAACCATTCACCACCACAGTCGGCTTATCGGCTTCAAGCAAAAGCATGTCTTGGAACAGTTTTAAATCATCAGGATTTTGAAAAAACACTTTGTCGCTATGTTTTAAGGCTTGGGCATATAAGCCATGTACCATTTTTTGGAACAGACTGCGCTTGCCTGATTCCACATTTTGAAAGGCATAGCCAAGACCTGTAATCAACGCAAAACGATGCTGTACTTTGGCAAGCCATGACGCAAGCGTGCCATAAATCACCGGTTTAATGGTATACGACAGCACATAATCAGGCTGAATATGACGAATCTGTTGATACAGGTTTTTCAGCAGTTTTAAGTCCGCTAGTGGATTGGTACCAGTGCGTTGCATCGGAATTTCATGTAAGTGATAGCCAAGTGCTTGTAACTTTTTCTGTTCTTCGGGAAAGCTTGCAAAATCAGGTGCCATGATGTGAATTTCATAGCCTTGGGAAGCAATGGCTTCCAATAATTTGCCACGAAAATTCAGTACTGACGGCAAAAAACTACTGATCATTAAAAATTTCATGCCTGTTGGCTCCACACCTGCATATATTGACGGCTGACGGTTGCAATACTGAAATTCTGCTCGACCCGTTCACGCGTTGCTTGTTTTAAGCCTTGTTTTTCTGCCTCGGTTTTTTGTTCATACGCCAAAATCGCATCTGCCAAGGCTTGGGCATTTCTTGGTGGCACAATACTGCCTAAATCCTGCACAATGTATTTGGCATCACCCACATCTGTACTGATACACGGTAAACCCGATGCCATCGCTTCGACCAATACATTCGGAAAACCTTCCGTAATTGAGGTCATCAGAAATGCATCAATGGATTGATAAAAAGCCGGCATATCTGAAATTTGATCAAGCAAATGGACTTTTTGATGATCTAACTGATATTGCTCAAATAAGGCTTTAACGTCTGGGTTTTCTAAACTGGCGCCTGAACCTGCAATTTTAAAAATAATGTTTTCATTTTTAAGTAAACCCATGGTTTCAAACAAATATGGATAGCCTTTGGCATGTCTATACGTGCCTGCAAAACCGATCACGATCGGTTGATGCAACTGCGCATTCGGCTGAAATTTATCAAGAAATACACCATTGGCAATTACATGTTGATTGGCATTTTTAAAGCCATAATCGCTATGTTGCTGTTTAGATGAATGCGCACAGTAAATAATGGCGTTAGGTTGTTTCGATAAAACTTTACTTAAACCCAGTGCGATTTTGGTGCTGATCGATTCATCTTTTGGAGATGCCAATGAATGATGAATGCCCCACACCACATTTGGTTTTTGGGCTAAACCGATGACACTGAGACTGGTCAACGCATTGGCATGGTACATCCAACATTGCACGGTTTTTGGTTGTAATTTTTTCAGTAAACCACGCAGTTTTTGAATCGTGCCCAAGGTATTTAGGCCATTCCACTGCAGTGCATAATATGACTGACAACGATCAAGCGTGCTTTGATAGACCTCGGAGGTTTTCATCAAAGCAATAATGACATGCTGATACTGATCTTCAGTATATTGAATCAAACGTGCCAACATCATCTCAGCACCACCGACGCCTGCAAAGTTGGTGATGACATGCACCATTAAGGGTTTAGTCATGCCTTTGGCTCCAACAAATCTCGGTACTGATGCACCACGGTATCTTTATGGAATTGCAAACAATGTTGCTTAACGTCTTCAGCATCAAACTCGACATAATCATGATACAGCGCTTGATGCATAGCATGACTTAAAGCTTTTTGATCATCACATGGTACCAATAGACCAAACTGACCGTCTGCCAAAATTTCACGTGGACCACTTGGACAATCCGTACTGACCACTTTGACGTTGGAGGCCAATGCCTGAATCAACACACCCGGTAAACCTTCCCAATTCGAGCTTAAAACAAACAGTGAAGCATATTTAAAATAGGCATATGGATTTGGATCAAATCCTGGTAAATCCACCACGTCGGTTAAATTCAGTCCCTTAATTAAGGCTTCATATTCAGCACGTAACTCGCCTTCACCTAAAATAATGAGACGAGTTTCAGGATGGATTTGATGTAACTCATGGAAAGCGCGAATCAGCAATCCAAAATTCTTGGCTTCGGTTAAACGACCAACCGCCAAGACCACTTGATGACCTTGGCTAAAGAATCGATGCTGTACCGGTGCTTTGAGTTTTTGCAAATAACTACTATCAATCACAGGGTTATAAATGGTGCTGAGATTATCTTCAGCATAATGATAGTACTGCTTAAAATCGTCCAATACACCATTCGATACACAGATCACTTGATCCGCACTGCAATAGGTCCAATTCACCAATCGGTTAAAGACAAACTTTTTCAGCCCTGTCAGCTTCATATTTTTCGAGGGTGTCGACACTTCACGTAAAATGAGAGTGCTTTGACTTTTTGCTAGACGTTTTGCAATCGCACATACAATATTGCTGTGGCTTTGGGTGGCAATCACCGCAGCATAAGGGACAGCTTTGAGTAGTTTTTTTAAGGGTTGAATCGCACGAAATACACGACCGCAATTTAAATCAATCAGCTGAATTTTAGAGTCGACTTCAGGCAGTAATTTGGCTTTTTCACCGCTTAAATCACAGACCACCACATCGACATCACGGCCTTGCTGTACCAAGTTATTTGCCAGTTGGATCACGGTACGCTCCGCACCGCCACCGCCTAAAGTTGGCAAGAAAAACATGATTTTATTCAGCATAGAACAACCTAAAATATGGGGAAAATGAATTAAGAGGATTTTTGCCGTTGCACTTGCATGGCCCGTTCAACACGCTGTTGATAATCGGTGATCCCAACCAAGTCGCTATCACTGGCGCAAGTACTTTGAATTTTGGTTTGATAATCGGCAAAGTTTGACACCACTTTGGCAGGTACACCAATCGCTACAGTATTGTCAGGAATATCTTTGGTGACCACCGAACCTGCACCAATCACCACATTGGAGCCAATACTCACACCCGGCATAATAATGCTATTTACACCAATAAATACATGCGAACCAACCTGAATTGGCGCAAAGCGTTGATAGCGTTTACCTTGTGCATCTTTGACCAAACAGGTACTGCCATCATGGGTAATAAACTTCACACCTGAAGTGACGGTGACGTGATCACCCATAGAGACTAAAAACGGTTCTGAGCCCCAATTTTTAATATAAATTCGACAGTTTTCACCGACGTTTACCCCCTTTCTACGTGCATATGCCACACTGCCTTTAGCCATAAAATAAGCTAAATCAAACAACTGTCGCAAAGCAGAAATAATAAATGCCATATACATGACCTATGTCAGGTGTCAAAAGAAGGAAAAATCACTGAATATTTTACGCTGAAAATTTACTTTAGGATATGAATGCCAAAGTCAGCATGATGACCTGATTATAGGTCTTTGATTTTCTTCACGGGACTGCCGACATACACACCCGCATCATCCAGTGGTTTGGACACCAAACTACACGCGCCAACCACGCTGTTGCTTGGAACGGTAACCCCATCTAAAACCGTCACGCGTGCACCTAGCCAAATATTTTCACCGAGGCTGACACCCAATTTGGTAATCGCATCTTTGACCAAAAGATCAGGCTCACCGAACTTATGATTACTCGCAATAATAATGCTTTGCGTACCAATACGGGTGTTATCGCCAATCGTTACACCGCCACAGCCATTGATATAGGACTTAGAATTGATGCTGACATCTTTGCCAATCATGACTTTGCCACCAAAGCATTTGATGTAGCAGTTTTCACCAATAAAACTATTGTCGGCAATCTCAAGCACTGCACCATTTTCAACAATGAGACTGACATGATCGCCAATATAAACATTGTTGCCGATCTTCACTGTTCCACTGATATCAACCGTACAGCCCTTGCCGAAATAGCGAAACTTCGTGCCAAACGCCACGTTATAAAATTGCTGACGACATTGTGCAGTGAACCAATTCATCAGTTTTAAGAATTTAAAAAACATCAGTTTTTGTTTCTCCACACCACATATAAAATGGCAAAGTTATAGATAATCAGTGCCACAGGCACCGCTAACAGCATATAAATTTTATCATCAAATAAAACATATAAGCCTACAAATAATGCGAACTTGATAATCAGTTCAACGATTTGCAGTTTAAATAAAACTTGGCTGTTGCGCTTAGCAATTAAAAAAGCCGAGCTAGGTGGATTACAGAAAATCGCCCAATAGCCCAAGGCTAAAATTTGGAAATAGCTTGAGATCCCGACCCATTCACTGCCAAAAACCCATAAATATAGAGATTCAGGCAAGATAAAGAAAATGGCAAATAAAGGTAGTGAAACCAGACTGAGCAGTACACTCGCCTTTAAAGCACTTTGATTGGATTCTGTGGTTTTAAATTTGCGAATAAAGAACTGACGCAAGGTTTGCGAAATCAGATTGATCGGCACACGTAAAGTCCGCTCGACAATGGCATAAAAACCCATCGCCTGCACACCGACAAAATGCGACAACACATAGTAGGGTAAATTATGCGAGAAACTATTTAACAACGCATGTGGCGTATTAGCATATATAAAATCTTTATAATTTTTAAATGCCTGCCAACTGACTTGATAGAGTTGATGTTTCAACAGATAAATCAACACCGCCACAATCATGATGATCGAGCTGACGTTGTAGCTGTTCACTAAACTGATCTGCATCACAAGCGGTAAAGACAGTTGCACCGCCACCACAATTGCACTGCGCAAAATATTTAAACCTGCACAGAAATATTCTTTATGTGCAGAAAATTGATAATTATATAGGCTTTGAATCAGGGTATTGGCAAGCACACCTGTTGCAACAGCCCCTGCCATATCAACATTTAAAATAAAACTAATGAAAATGCCACTGATGATTGCAATGACCGTTGAGAACACCGCCCCTTCAAAAATCAGGCTTTTTTTATCCTGTTCTTCAGCAACCAATAAGGCTTGATCCAGACGTAAATTCGCCACCGTGGACAAAACACTGACAATGGCTAATGCAATCCCATACGCACCAAATTCCGCAACAGAATATAGGCGCGTTAAAACAGGAAGTGCGATAAATGTCATTATCGCACCTGCCAATAAACTTAAGGTAATCAGCCCAATCGACTGATACTTTGCGAACAGTTTCGCAATCATCTGCTCAAGATCATTTTAAGTTATTGACGTACCAACGCATTGCCAATTGAATACCTTCAGCGATTTTAAATTCAGGTGAATAACCCAAATGTTGCTGAATTTTGGCAATACTCGCTTGTGAATGACGGACATCACCAGCGCGGAAATCACGGTATACCGGATCACGCTCAAACTGCACATCATTTTCCGCAAGTGCTACTTGAATCGCGCGGTATAATTCATTCAATGTCGTACGGTCACCGACTGCTACGTTATAGACTTGATTCTTCGCTTCATCTGATGCTGTTGCCGCCAAAATATTGGCTTGCACAGTATTATTGATAAAGCAGAAGTCACGACTAGTTTCACCATCACCATTAATGAAGACATCTTCACCATTGATCATCGATGCGGTCCATTTTGGAATCACTGCCGCATAAGCACCATTTGGATCTTGGCGTTGACCAAACACGTTAAAGTAACGTAAACCAATTGCTTTAAAGCCATATGCGCGTGCAAAAACATCAGCATATAATTCATTGACATACTTAGTCACCGCATAAGGTGACAGTGGATTACCAATGTTCTCTTCCACTTTTGGTAATGCAGGATGATCACCATAGGTTGAGCTACTCGCTGCGTAAGTAAAGCTTGCTACACCGGCATCACGTGCCGCAGTTAGCATATTGAGGAAACCGCTAATATTGGTGTCATTAGTAGTAATCGGGTCTGCAATTGAGCGTGGTACTGAACCGAGCGCTGCTTCATGCAACACGTAGTCCACACCAACACAGGCTTTTTGACAATCTGCAAACTGGCGAATATCCCCTTCAATAAAGCGGAACTTTGCCCATTGCTCAGCAGTCACAGAAGCTTGGACTTCATCCAAATTATACTGATGACCTGTGGCAAAGTTATCTAAACCCACCACGGTTTGATCAAGCTTGAGCAGCGTTTCTAAAAGGTTGGAGCCGATAAAGCCTGCAACACCTGTCACGAGCCATGTTTTTGGCTGTGCTTTCAGCTGCTCACATACCTGTTGATATTGATTCATGAAACAGATGTCCTCTTACAAACGAAGGTCAGATTCGGCTTGAGATAACACATATTTCAAGTCATACAATACATGCTCAGATTTACCTAAAGCACGGATGGCCTCTACACCCATGGCTTTAAACTGATCATGTGCCACGGCTAAAATCACGGCATCATATTTGCCATTTTCTAAAGTCGAAATTGGCTGAATACCATATTCATGTTCGGCCTCTTGAACATCCACCCAAGGGTCATAGACATCGGCATCGATATGATATTCTTTCAGTTCATTGACAATATCGATGATGCGGGTATTACGGATATCAGGGCAGTTTTCCTTAAAGCTTAGACCTAAAATCAAGACTTTGGCATCTTCCACCTGAATGCGTTTTTTTAGCATGGCTTTCACAAGCTGCGTCACCACATAAGCACCCATGCCATCATTTAAACGACGACCTGCCAAAATAATTTCAGGGTGATAACCAATCGCTTGCGCTTTATGGGTTAAGTAGTACGGATCTACACCGATACAATGACCACCGACTAGCCCCGGACGGAACGGTAAGAAGTTCCATTTCGTACCAGCAGCTTGAAGTACTGCCTCAGTATCAATTCCCATTTTATTAAAGATCACCGCTAGTTCATTGATCAGTGCAATATTCACATCACGCTGTGTGTTTTCAATCACTTTAGCTGCTTCAGCGACTTTGATACTCGCTGCTTTATGGGTACCAGCTTCAATAATCAAGTTATAAACTTCATCGACAAAGTCAGCAACTTCAGGCGTTGAACCTGAAGTGATTTTTAAAATATTGGTGACACGGTGCAATTTATCACCTGGGTTAATACGCTCAGGACTATAACCTGCAAAGAAGTCTTGGTTAAATTTAAGACCTGATGCTTTTTCTAGTTCAGGAATACAGATTTCTTCTGTCGCACCTGGGTATACCGTAGATTCATAAACCACCACATCGCCTTTTTTCAGAACTTGCCCAATACTTTGCGATGCTTTAACAAGTGGGATAAGATCTGGCTGTTTATATTCATCAATTGGTGTTGGCACTGTGACAATATATAAATTACAGTCTTTTAGATCTTCTAAATTCGCACTATAAATCAACTGCGTAGACTGCGCTAACTCTTCTGATGAAACCTCTAATGTATGGTCATGCCCCTTACGCAACTCATCAATGCGTTTTTGATGGATATCAAAGCCCACGACAGGAACTTTTTTACCAAACTCAACAGCGAGCGGTAAACCGACGTAACCTAATCCGATAATAGCGATTTTTAGATTATAGAGATCATACATCTCTGAAGCCTTATATATGCTCTAAAATGAATATTCTACATCATTAATAGTTTGATAAAAATTACTCTTATTAAACCTCTTTAAGTCAGAGAAGTTATACTTTCTGCATTTAAAACATAAAGATAACTAGAGTAAGATATATTTATTGTTATATTTAGTATAAAATATCGCTTAACTTTATATAGTTAAGTTAAGATTAATTTTTGAATAATCATAAATGTATACAATATAGGAATACGAGTGAGTCACTATCGTTATAGTTTGCTGTTGGCGTTAAGTTTAAGCTTTACAGGATGTGCTGTTACCTCAGGTCTTCAAACCTATGACTTACCTGAAGAAGGTATTTTTCAGACGGATTTGGGTACGCAAGTCAATGTCATCAAACTCACTCAAGAGTCCCTTTTTGCTGTTCAACCTGCACAAGTCAATGTTCACCAAGATTTGGGACATTTGTTTCTACAAAATCAAAAACAATATCTACTCAGTGCTGGTGACGTATTATCCATTTATCTATGGGCATATCCAGAAATTACCCCCCCCACCAATACTATTAGCAACGAAGAAGCCATTAAATCCAACGGCTATCAAATCGACTCTCGTGGCTATATTCAATTTCCGATTATTGGACGGTATAAAGCGGCTGGCAAAAGTTTAGATCAAGTCAATCAAGAACTTCGTCAATTACTTGCCCGTTATTTAAAAACACCTGATGTCATCGCTCGAGTTTTGTCTTACCAAGGTCAGCGCTATTCGGTACAAGGCAATGTCATGAAAGGTGGTCAATATACACTAAATGATCAACCCACCAGTATCTATACGGCGCTTGGTTTAGCCGGTGGTGTCAATACACAATTCGGTGCAAATACATCGATTAGTCTGGTTCGAAATGGTCAAACTTATAATTTAAATTCGATTGAGCTAGAGAAAGCAGGGTTTTCGCTACACAATCTTTTGGTTCAAGCCAATGATACGATTTACGTGAACTCACGTGAAAATCAAAAAATCTATGTCATGGGTGAGTCAGGTAAAAACCAATCTCTTCCAATGCGTGATCAAGGCATGACTTTAAGTGATGTGATTGGGGAGAGCTTAGGGCTCAATCCATTGTCTGCGAGCAGCAGCCGTATTTATGTAGTACGCAGTCAAGCTGACTCTCCGATGACTGAAATCTTCCATATGGATCTGTCTAGTATTGCTAATTTTGGTCTCGCCAATCAGTTTAAAATGCAAAGTAATGATATTGTTTATGTCGATGCAACGGGTCTAACGCGCTGGCAACGTGTGGTCAACCAGGTTATTCCTTTCTCCAATGCTTTATATAATTTAGATCGTTTGGGGAATTGATGAATTTTAAAAATATCTTAGTGGTCTGTATTGGAAATATCTGTCGAAGCCCCATGGCAGAGTATTTCCTAAAAGATGCGTACCCTGATCGAAAAATTCACTCTGCTGGGATTTCAGGCTTAGTTGGTCATCCTGCAGATGATAAAGCATTACAATGTATGCAAAATTTCGGTATAAATATGCAAGATCATGTGGCGCGTAAACTGAATGCTGAATTGGTCAAAAATGCGGATTTGATTCTTGTCATGAGCCAGAACCAACAGAAGCATATCGAACAAACATGGCCATACGCAAAAGGAAAAACCTTTCGCTTGGGGCACTGGCGTGAAAAAAATATTGCGGATCCTTACCAACACGATCAAGCATTCTTTAATGACACCTGTCAGTTGATTCAGGATTGTATCGCTGATTGGAAAAAACACCTTTAATATTTTGAATAAAGATTATGAGTCAAACCGCGAATACCGAAGATACAATTGATTTAAAAGAATTATTTTTTTCATTAATCGCACAATGGAAACTGATTGCCTTGTGTGTGATTTTGAGTCTGGTCTGTGCCCTACTCTACTTGCGTACAACACCAGATACCTACTCTGTTGATGCTTTGGTCCAAGTTGAAGAAAGTAAAGGGACTTCAGCAGCACTTTTGGGTGATCTCTCAAGTATGATTGAGCAGAAACAACCCGCTCAAGCAGAAATCGAAATCTTGAAATCTCGATTAGTCCTCGGTTCAGTGATTGAGAATTTAAATTTAGATCTTAGAGTATCTGGTACGCAAAACTCTTTCTTTGATCGTTTATTTTCCCCACATGACTATTCAACCAGTTATTCACGTCAATCTGTGATTTTTAACGATGACGAAAAATCTTTTGCTATTCCACATTTTCATATTCCTCAGAAATTTCGTGACCGTGCATTGGCGCTGAATTTTACTGAGAAACAGTTTACGCTGACGGATTTAAGAACTGAAGAAGTGGTCCTAAAAGGTTCACTGAACCAACTCAATCAACGTTCTACCCGTGATGGCGTATGGAAAGTTGAGATTCGCACAAAAGATCAATTAAATGACCGCTATATCATCACCAAACAGTCTTTGCCTGCTGCGATGAAATCACTTTTGGCTAACTATTCAGTGGCTGAAAAAGGCAAAATGACTGGTGTTCTAGGACTCAATTATCAAGGTCAAGATAAAGAACATATTACAAAAGTCCTGAATACGATTTTAAATGCGTATAGTCAGCAAAATGTAGAGCGACGTTCTGCTGAAACTGCGCAAACGCTCAAATTCTTGGATGAACAACTCCCAGAACTTAAACAACAGCTGGATGTCGCAGAGCGCGAATTTAACAAATTCCGTCAAGGCTTTAATACTGTTGATGTCACCAAAGAATCTGAATTGTATCTCACGCAAAGTGTAGCCTTAGAAACGCAAAAAGCAGAACTTGAGCAAAAAGTCGCTGAAGCGGGTGCGAAATACACCAATGAACATCCAATCATGCAACAAATGAACGCTCAACTTGGCGCGATCAATAAAAAAATCAATGAGTTGGATGGCACCTTAAAACAACTTCCTGACTTGCAACGTCGCTATCTACAGTTATTCCGTGAAGTTGAAGTCAAACAACAGTTGTATACAGCTTTGCTGAATTCATACCAACAACTTCGCATTGCAAAAGCGGGGGAAATTGGTAATGTTCGCATTGTAGATACTGCTGTAGAACCGATTGAACCGATTAAACCTAAAAAATTACAGATCCTAATTCTGTCCATTTTCCTCGGCGGTTTCCTCGGGACACTTCTGGCGCTGTTACGTAATATGATGCGTTCAGGCATCAAAGATTCTAGTCAAATTGAAAATGAATTAGATCTGCCGGTTTATGCAACGGTACCGCGTTCTCCAGTACAAGAAAGCCGAATTAAGATGCTGAAAAAGCATAAGAAAATCCCAATTCTGGCGATTAAGAATAGCGATGATATTGCGATTGAAAGTTTACGCAGTATGCGCACGGCGATTCATTTTGCGCTGAGTTCAGCTCGAAATAATGTGATTATGATTTCTGGTCCTGCACCTGAAGTGGGTAAATCATTTATTTCAACCAATTTAGCAACAATATTAGCGCAAGCCGACAAACGTGTTTTGATTATTGATGCTGACTTACGTCGTGGTTATCTACACAAATATTTCAATATTGAAACACAGCCAGGTTTGACTGATTACATGACTGATCAGCACTCTCTACAAAATATTATTCGAGACACTGAAGCCGCTGGTTTAAGTGTGATCACTCGTGGTAAGAGTCCGAGCAATCCATCTGAGATGTTGAGTTCTGAAAAATTCAAACAGTTGCTTGAACAGCTTTCAACACAGTTTGATCATGTGATCATTGACACGCCACCTGTACTTGCGGTGACTGACGGTATTATCATTTCGCAATATGCAGGTGTGAATTTGGTCATTGCTCGCTATGCGAAGACACAAATGAAAGAACTCGAAATCACAGTCAATCGTTTCGAACAAGCCGGTGTGAAAGTGAATGGCTTTATCTTAAATGACATTCAACGTAATGCAGCGGGTTATGGCTATGGTTATAACTATGCGTATGCATATAAAGCCTCAAAGGACAATGATTAATTATTGTTGAATAAAGGCCTGATCTATTCAGGCTTTTTTTATGCCGATCAAACACTGTATATTTGTGAAATTTTGTTGATTTCATTGAAATTCTATATCGCTGAAAGTGAATTGACGCTATGCTGTTTTGGTTCCGCGATTTTAGAATGTCGCACATAGAATTGAAAAAAATTGGAAATCTCATGAGTAAAGCTTTACCCATCGCTGTTGCTGTCGTTTTAGGCGGTGCTGCGCTCGTCCCTGTTTATTATGCAAGTCAACATCCAACATCTGCGACAGTTTCTAGCATGACTGCTGATGCAAAACCGATTGATAAAATCAGTTATGCACTCGGTTATGAAGTTGCCAGCCAAACTCCTCCTGAAGTCGCGATTGATCCGTTTATTGTCGGTGTCCGTGAAGCGCATGCTAAAAAAGAACGTGCCTATACAGATGAAGAACTGCAAACTGCTTATGTGGCTTTACAAAAAGAATTAGAAGAAAAGAAAGTCGAAGACTCTAAAGCTGCCAATGCACAAAGCAATAGCTTCCTTGCTGAAAATGCAAAAAAACCGAATGTTAAAACAACTGCTTCTGGCTTGCAGTACCTCGTCAGCAAAGAAGGTAAAGGCAAACAACCTTCTGCAAACTCCGTGGTTAAAGTGCATTACACCGGTAAATTACTTGATGGCAAAGTCTTTGATAGCTCGGTTGAACGTGGTAAACCGATTGAATTTCCATTGAATCAGGTCATCCCTGGTTGGACCGAAGGCCTACAATTGATGAAGGAAGGCGGTAAAGCAACCTTATATATTCCATCAAATCTGGCTTATGGTGAACAGGGTGTTCCTGGTACGATTCCACCAAACAGCACACTCATTTTTGATGTTGAATTAATCGAAGTCAAATAAGTTAATCAAAAGGAGAGCCTTCAGCTCTCCTTTTTTGGATTTGAATGATGAAAAAAATCTCTATATTAAGCAGTCTGCTGATCCTCAGCTCTGCCTCATTTTCGGCAAACATTAGCAATAAAAGTACTGAAAAAGATCAGCTCGGATATAGCTATGGCTATGTGATGGGACGCACTAATGCGGATACATTAAAAGATATTAATTTGGATGCTTTTATTGAAGGATTGAAACAAGGCTCAACCGGTCAAAAATCGAGTTTAACCGATCAAGAAATGGCACAGGCTTTAACCAAATACAAAAAGCAAAGCGAATCGAAACAGCTGATTGAATTTCAAAAATTAGCTGCAGAAAATTTAAAATCTGGGCAGCAATTTTTACAAGAGAATGCCAAAAAAGCAGGTATTGTCACACGACCAACAGGGCTGCAATATCAAGTGATTCAGCAAGGTCAAGGCAAAACACCTAAAGCGACGTCTAAAGTGAAAGTTCATTATGAAGGGCGTTTGATCGATGGGACGGTATTCGATAGTTCGATCGCACGTAATCAAGCGGTTGAATTCCAAGTGAGTCAAGTCATTCCGGGTTGGACTGAAGGCTTACAACTCATGAAGGAAGGTGCTAAATACCGCTTCTTTATTCCTGCTGATTTGGCCTATGGTGAGATCGGTTCGGGCGATGCGATTGAGCCGAACAGCACCTTAATCTTTGATGTCGAACTTTTAAAAGTTTTGCCTTAATGTTCACATGACTTATAAAAAAAACATCGCTTCCGCGATGTTTTTTTGTTTTATTTAGGGTCTGGTTGAAACACTAGCCATGTTTTAATTGTCTTGGTCTAAAGCCAGTCGCAAATAAACCCAATACATAAGCAACCACACCCAATACACAGAGACCAAGCACTTCAAATACACGCATCCACGGTGCTACATCTGGGTTATACCAGCTTAGACCATACCATAAAGCTGCGATCATCACGGCGTTACCGACCATAAATTGGAAAAATAATTTTTTCCAATGCGGACCAAATCGGAATATTTCACGCTTGTGTAAATAGAAATATAGCATCCCTGCATTGACTAAAGCAGAACCTGTAGATGACAACGCCAATGCCATATGGAGTTCTTCCCAGCCCATCCATTTGAAGATACCAATAAAAACCACATTGAGAATGGCATTGGCTGCAACTGCCATTAGGCCAACACGTACTGGGGTTTTGGTATCTTGAATCGCATAAAATCCAGGAGCAAAGACTTTAATCAACATAAATGCCAAGACACCACCACTCATACATTGTAATGCCAAAGCGGTCATTTCTGTCGCTCGTGCATCAAAAGCACCGTGTTGGAACAGCGCTTGAATAATCGGTGTAGACAACATAAATAAAGCGATACTGGCTGGGATACCAGCAAATACGATGACACGTGCAGCCCAATCTAACATAGCCTTAAATTTAGTTTGATCCTGTTCCGCTTTACGCGCAGAGAGTGCAGGCAGAATCACCGTTCCGATGGCTACACCAATTAAGCCTAAAGGCAATTCGGTCATCCGTTCTGCTGTATAAAGCCATGACACAGAACCATTTTGCATAAAAGACGCCCAAATGGTATTGAGCAGCAAATTAATTTGTGTGACTGAAACCCCAAACAGTGCAGGCAACATTAATTTTAAAATGCGCTCTACACCTTCGTGCTTAAAATCAACTTTGGGTGGAATCAGGAGTTTTTTGCGCCAAAGCTCCGGAATTTGTAGGGCTAATTGCAAAATACCAGCAAACACCACTGCCCAACCCAATGCCATAATGGGTGTTTCCATATATGGTGACAGCCACAAAGCCCCTGCAATCATTGCAATATTCAACAATACTGGCGCAAATGCAGGTGTGGTGAACGAGCCATAGCTGTTTAAGATACTGCTGGCAAATGCCGTCAGCGACATAAACATCAGGTAGGGAATGGTGAGACGGAATAAGTCGACTGATAAATCAAATTTGGCTGCATCGGCATGAAATCCTGGCGCATAAACATACAATATCGCAGGTGCAACAATCATACACAGCAAAGTTAATGCAGTCATCACGGTAAGCAAACATCCAAATACCCGACTAATTAGGATCTGAACTTCAGCATGGAGTTTGGTGGTTTTATATTCTGTGAGAACAGGAATAAATGCTTGGGAAAATGCACCTTCGGCAAAAAGACGCCTAAAAAAGTTGGGAATACGAAACGCTACGACAAAAGTATCGAAGTCTTTACCTGCCCCGAACACATTTAACAGCACCATGTCTCGAATAAGCCCCATGACACGAGACAACATGGTCATTGCACTAACAATAAAGGTGGATCGCCAAAGCGCCATCATATTCACCACTTAAAAAGATTGACGATATTGTAATAAAACTTCGCTTTTAAATTGTTATTTCATTCGATAAAGCATCATATTTTTCGTTGTTTTAATTGATCTCTAAAATAAGACCATTGAAAATGCGGTCCTGGATCGGTCTTTCGTCCAGGTGCAATATCTGAATGCCCTGCGATATGACTTTTAATTTTAGGATAAGCGTATTGAAGTATTGCCACGACCTCAACTAAAGCTTGGTATTGTTGTTCCGTAAAATCTTGATCATCACTGCCCTCTAGTTCAATGCCAATCGAATAATCATTGCATTCTGGATTTGCCATGTACGTAGAGCGTCCCGCATGCCAAGCACGGTCTTTAAAGTTAACAAACTGTAAAATTTCGCCTGACCTTAAAATCAATAAATGTGCTGAGACCTGCATCCCTTCAATTGTTTTAAAATAAGGGTGTGCATTCCAATCTAATTTATTTTGGAAAAACTGCTCAATATAGCCTCCTCCAAACTGTGAGGGCGGTAAGCTAATATTGTGGATGACCACCAGTTGAATGTCAGTATAGTCTGGTCTTTGATTAAAATTTGGTGAAGCAATAAATCTTGCACCTTGTAATACACCATCTACCACTTGAAGCTTGGGTACATTCGACATGTGTGATCTCAATCCGTGTTTGCAACTTATGACAATTCATCCACGCTCATCTTTGGAAAAGACTTGGACGAAAAAAACAACACCATTACTTGAGGTGCAATGGTAATATATTGCTCATTTTTCTGGTGCCTACAATAGGGATTTTATGAGCATACCGCAATCTTTGCTTGAACAATCAATTCAAATCAATATCCAACAAGCATTGCAAGAAGATATTGGTGAGCGTGATATCACCGCATTGCTGACACCTGAAGATGAACAAGCAACAGCAACCATTATCAGTCGCGAAACGATGATTCTTGCAGGGCAACCGTGGGTGAATGCTTTAATTAAAGCCTATGATCCAAGCGTTGATGTGATTTGGTTAAAGCAAGATGGCGATCAAGTTCAAGCCAATGAGGCATTTTTAAAACTTGCAGGCTCAGCACGCAGTCTGTTAACCGTTGAACGCCCAGCACTTAATTTTATACAAACCCTTTCTGCTGTTGCTACAAAAACGGCTGAATATGTGAAACATTTAGAAGGTTTAAATACCAAACTACTGGATACACGTAAAACATTACCTGGCTTACGTATTGCGCAAAAATATGCGGTGGGTGTAGGTGGTGGTCAAAACCATCGTTTAGGTTTATTCGATGCTTTTTTAATTAAAGAAAACCATATTATGGCTGCAGGTGGCATTAAGCAAGCAATCGAAAAAGCGCATGCCATTGCACCAGGTAAACCTGTGGAAGTCGAAGTTGAAACTTGGGATGAGTTAAACCAAGCTTTAGATGCTGGTGCGGATATCGTCATGTTGGACAATTTCAGCCAACAACAAATGATTGATGCAGTCAAGCATGTGGCTGGTCGTTGTAAATTAGAAGCTTCAGGTAATATTACCATCGAGAACTTACGTGAAGTTGCTACTTCAGGCGTCGACTTTATTTCAATGGGTGTACTGACTAAAGATGTAAAAGCCATCGATTTATCTATGCGCTTTAACGCTTAATTGATTCAATCCTATCTCTCAATAAAAAAGGGGCTTTGCTCCTTTTTTTATTTGCTTAAAACTGTGATGCTACATTAACTTTATCGCAAGAATACAAAAAAATTTGAATTTATATGGTCCTAGTTGATACCCTCCACGCTTTAAGGTTATTTTTTAATCAAAATCATAATATAACTATAGAATGCAAATTAAATCATTAAATTTCAATTATTTATTTGCCTTAATTTTACAATTATTCAATTTTATGTCATGGACATGCTGCTCAATTTTCATTCATAGTGAAGCCAATAAATACAATTAAACCCATGAGTTCGCATTGTCTAAATAATAGGAGGGTGTCAACGCATAGACATGCTGAATGTCAGTGAATAAATAAAAAGAAATGCAGTCATAGGATCGATTGCATCCACCATGTTGTACATTAGGGAAATCACATGAAAACGCAAATGATCTATACGCTTTTAAGCGTCGCGATTAGTAGCAGCTTACTCGTCGGTTGTAAAAGCTCCAGCGAATCTGGGGGGAATTCAGGCGGTGGTAATGGATCACAGCCAACTCCGACCAATCCAACTGATCCTGACAATCCAACGAATAAACTTGAAAAAGAATTCGTGACTGTTTTATCAACTCGCCCTGATCTTGTGACAGATAATGATGTATTGATCGAATTAGACCCATCGATTAATTTTAATGACGCAAATATAAGCATTCATTTAAATGGACAGGACATCAAATCTCGCTTTTCTAATGCTCAGAATAGAGTGCTATTAGATGGATTACAGTTAGGGGAAAATCTACTTAAAATTGAAACACCAAATGAAATTCAAAATTTATATTTAAAAAATTTCAGTACCACAGGCCCTCTTTTATCTGGACCTCAAATTAATCCATGGACCTGTACCAACGGCTCGACTGATTTATTTTGTCGTAAACCTGTTCAATATAATTACTACTATCGGAATTTGGTCGGAACTTTACAGACCTACAATCCTGAGAAACCACCTTCGGCGGGTCTAATTTCCAAAATTAAGACCGATACAGGCGTAGAAGTGCCATTTATCATTCGAGAGGAGGTCGGCTATCAAAATCGTGATGAATATCGGTTTGCTGTATTGTTTAATCCTAATCAGCCTTGGACTGCGCTGAATCCACAACCCCAATTTAATAATAAGCTGTTAGTAACCCATGGGCAAAGTTGCGGAAATGATTATCAGTCTGCAACTGCACCTACCGTGGTTGCGACATCAACTTCTATTTTGCCAGATATTACCATCAAGGCTTTGGGCAAAGGTTATGGCGTCATGTCTACGGCGCTATCCAACAGTGGACATAACTGTAATTTGGCGGTTCAAGCTGAATCAATCATTATGGCCAAAGAACGTTTTATCGAACAATACGGTACTTTAGACTACACGATTGGACAAGGCTGCTCAGGTGGCGCGCTCGCATCTCAATGGGTAGCTAACGCTTATCCAGGTGTATACCAAGGTTTGTTAGTAACGTGCTCCTTCCCTGACGCATGGAGTACAGCGTCTCAGTTTGCTGATTATCATATTATGATCAATTATTTTAAAACAGCAGAAGGCCGCTCTTTCCTCCCTCATCAAATTAACCATATTCAAGGTCATATTTCTGAGATTAATGGTTATGTCAGTGAACTTGCGCAATTCGATGTTGCTCGACCAAATACAATTTGTAACGGAATATCAGAAACACAACTGTACAATGCCACCTCAAATCCGAATGGGACACGCTGTTCAATTCAAGAGGCTGCTGTAAATTTGTTGGGTCTCAGAAATCCAACTGAAGTTGATCCAAATACACAACAGCTTAGACAAATTTGGAGTCCCGTCGAAAATCAACGCAATGTCGGGTTTGCAAACCTGCCAATTGATAATGTCGGAGTGCAATACGGGCTTCAAACCTTATTTGATGGTGTGATCAATGCTGAAAAATTTGTTTTATTAAATGAACGCCTCGGTGGAGTTGATATTGATATTAATCCAATTCCCGAACGGTTATATGCCACGGAGCAAGGTTTAAAAAATGCTTATCGAACTGGTTTAATCAATGTTGCCAATAATTTAGATCAAGTGGCGATTATTGATTGTCGTGGTCCAGATCCAGCGATATTCCATGATGCTTACCGAGCATTCGCGATTAGAGCACGTTTAGACAAAGCACATGGACATCATAACAATCAGCTTCTGTATGGAGGTGATACCATTATGATTGGCGATCTTAAATGTTTAGAAATCAGTTTCGATGATATGAACCAATGGTTGGATCGCGTAAAAAATGATACAAGCAATTTACCTCTGCCACAGAAACTCACTCGCAATAAAGTAAATCTTAACGACTCATGTATCACATTAGGAACGATTCGAAGATCTGGGTTCTGCAATAACCTTCGTGTACCAGTCTATAAAACACCGCGAATGGTAGCAGGTGATCAAATTAGTACCTACGCCAATAAATGTAAACTACAACCACTCACACGTCGTCTTTACCCCAATATTAACTTTACAGATGAGCAATGGACTCGATTACAAAAAGTTTTTCCAGATGGTGTTTGTGATTACACCCAAGATCCTGTTGGGTTTGGTAAAACCTATCCTTGGTTAACATATCAAAATCAAAATGGACAGATTAATGATGTCATTTATGGTGGTAAGCAACTGGATGAAGATCCAAATCGTCCTGAGGAGCTTATAATGCCTCAACTTCCGAAAGGTTGGATCTCTAATTCATTTCGACTGTCTTAATACCTGAATTTTTCAATTCTGAAAAAAGCCGTGAACATTCACGGCTTTTTTACTTCGTGTTTAAGATTTAGGTTGCAATAATCCCATCATAGGATCGGTACATGTATGCTGCCCTGTTTCAATACGTCCAGCAAAACGACGTTCATAAGCCTGCTCCCCCTGCTGTTGGGCGATCACAACATTAAAATCATACCATCCCCAAGACTCCGTTAAATCTAGATGAAGTTCAGCCTCATTCGCTTGAGTTTTGACAGTCCACATTTTTTGATTGTAGTACGCATTGTCCTTGACCATCATCTCCACGGCTTCAGCACCATCATGCCGTATTTTTAAAATTATTTTAGGTTGACAGTCTTCATAGCAAATTCGAATTTCTGGCAAATGATCTCTTTCAATTTGATGGTGAAGATTTCCTTTAAATGCTCGATGATAACCATTTGGTCCAAGTACCCAAAGATCATATTGATCATCTACTAGCTCCCAAACATCCTCAAGCTGTTTCCCTGCCTCCACCATAAAACGTCGAGGAATGGCATTTAAATCTAGTTTGTCATAGACATGGAAAACCGCACCTTGTTCTCCACCATTTGCGAAAATCAATAGTATGTTTCGACTTGCAACCTGTACGCGCGCGCTGGTATGTAATAAATAAGGTAATGCTCGAGAATGACGTATTCCAGATTCTTGCACAGGAAATTGTTGATTTGCTGGGACTGGAACCTTGCTGAGTTGCTCTTGCGAACGACGCGTATTGTCAGCTTCTTGTTTTGTTCTTTGCCCATTGAGTGTTGGCAGAATATTAAAGTTAGGTGTCTTAAAGTCAAACGCCGACGTAAGGTCACCACAGACTGCTCTACGATAAGGGCTAATATTAGGCTCTTGCACGCCAAAACGTTGCTCAAGAAATTGAATAATTGAAGTATGATCAAATACCTGAGAGTTGACCCATCCCCCACGACTCCACGGTGAAATGATATACATTGGAACACGTACTCCTGGACCATACACACCATGCCAGAAGTTTTCATTCTTACCATTTTTAAATTTTAATTCAGGCTGTGCTGTCGAACCTGATACACGTGGGTGATTGAAATATTCATATGATATCTCTTGTTCTGATAACGTGGTTTTACCATGAACTTTAACGATATCACCTGCTTCATTGATTTCTCTTGATGGTGCAGACGGCGATGGTACATGATCAAAAAAACCATCATTTTCATCAAAATTGACCAGTAAAACCGTCTGACTCCATAACTCTGGATCTGCCGTTAAAGTGTTTAACAGTTCTTGAATGTACCACGCGCCTTGAACAGGACTTGATGGTCCCGGATGTTCACTATACGCTGCCGGTGCGACCACCCAACTCACCTGCGGCAATTTACCCTCTAAGATATCTTGTTTAAATTGTCCTAATAAACCGCCGTCCTTAGGCATCGTATTGGCAATCCCCTTATAGAGAGGTTGTCGTTGATCAATACGCTCATCATATTCAGGCGACAAAATATTGGCATGGCTAACTGGCTTACCAGATAATTCATTGGCTTTGCGATATTGCTTAAATCCCGCCAAAGGATTATCCGTAAAATTATCTGGCATATTTTGATAAACCTTCCAACTGATCCCAGCCTGCTGTAATCGTTCAGGATACGTGGTCCAGTCGTAACCGATCATTGATGAACCAATACTATCAAACTCATTGACTACACTCGCGACACCTGCAGCAGTTGGCCCGTTGGTCCCTGTCCAAATAAATTTACGATTGGGATTAGTTCCCGCGTGCATAGCGCAATGATAGGCATCACATAAAGTAAATGCTTCCGCCAACGCAAACTGGAACTCGAGCTCTTGTTTCTTAAAATAACCCATGGATTGAGGTTGTTTATGTTCCACCCAATTACCCATACGCCCACAATCCCAAGCGGCTTGACCATCCTTCCATGAATGAGGTGTGCCCGAAACACGTTGAGCATTGCCCAATGAACTGTCTAGGTGATAAGGCAAAATTTTATTTTTGTTGGCATCATACTGTTCCCACACCGCTCTTTTGCCACTCAATGGAATGGTGAATCGATCACCAAAACCACGTACTCCTTTGAATGTTCCAAAATAGTTATCAAAAGAACGATTTTCTTGAGTCAAAATCACCACATGTTTCACATCTTGAATAGTGCCAGTTTCCACTTTTGCATTAATTGCTAAAGCTTTTTGAATACTCAGCGGAAAACTTGCTAATGCAGATGCACCCAATAATGTCTTGGTCGAATTTAAAATAAAGTCACGACGGTTCATACATTTATCCTGTTTTTATTCTTGTTATGGTTATGGAGCACAGTGGATTTCACAACTTGGATCTGAAGGTTGCGGTTTGGATGTTTGGTTATCATCATCTCCCCCACAAGCTGTTAACAAAATACTCGGTGTAAGGATGAGTATAAAAAAATAAGCTCGCATGTAGTTATCCTTCTCGTTTTATGCGAACTCAGTGATACGCTTTTTTCGTGACGCTGCAATGAAGCTTCAATTGCAAATCTATGAAATAAAAAAAGCACCTCTATCAAGGTGCTTTTTTACAATCAACGCATGCTATCAAATGCATTACCAGCCTAGTGCTTGTTGTTGCTTTTGAATTAACTCTTGAATGCCTTTCTCAGCCATTTCAAGCATTGCGTTACATTGCGTACGCGTGAACGGTTTATCTTCCGCAGTACCTTGAATTTCAATAAACTCACCCGCCTGAGTCATCACCACATTCAAGTCTGTTTGGCAGTTTGAATCTTCTTCATAACATAAGTCGAGTAGTACTTCGTCTTGATAGATACCAACAGAAATTGCAGCCACCAATCCTTTGAGTGGATCTTGTTTGATTTTCTTTTTCTCAAGTAATGAATTCATAGCATCAATCAAGGCTACCGCAGCACCTGTAATAGACGCAGTACGTGTACCACCATCAGCTTGAATAACATCACAGTCGATTGTAATCGTGTTTTCACCCAATTTCTTCAAATCCACCATAGCACGTAAGCTACGACCGATTAAGCGTTGAATTTCTTGAGTACGTCCACTTTGTTTACCACGAGCTGCCTCACGGTCACTGCGTGTATGGGTTGAACGTGGCAACATGCCATATTCAGCAGTCACCCAACCTTGGCCTTTTCCTTTCAAGAAGCGCGGTACTGAATTATCAACACTGGCAGTACAAAGAACTTTGGTATGACCAAATTCAACTAAAACTGAACCTTCTGCATAACGTGTATAGTTTCGAGTAATTTTAACATCACGTAACTGGTCTAATGCACGCTGGTCAATACGCATAATACGTCC
This sequence comes from Acinetobacter sp. YH16032, assembly GCF_013417345.1. Lineage (NCBI taxonomy): Bacteria > Pseudomonadati > Pseudomonadota > Gammaproteobacteria > Moraxellales > Moraxellaceae > Acinetobacter > Acinetobacter sp. YH16032. The sequence continues at coordinate 66,735 of NZ_VPEE01000016.1, forward strand.
TAATTTTTACTTAAAAAAAGATTGGGCACATTATAGCAGATTGATGGCATCTAACTTTGTTATAAGTCCGTGTTTTAAAATTGCAGTTTCATTTAAAAACATACATTGGTTTGAACTGAGTTGAAATAAAAAATGATCAGACTTCGTTTAACGCCCATATGTATAATGATCACTATTCTTGATAATGTGCGATTACATTTTGAAATTTTTCTTCATTCTGTATTTTGTTATTCTTTATTAAATTAGAATAATTGGATCTAGCATGACTAGCCCTATTTTTTTGCATGAACTGCCAGAAGAGCAGCTAAAAAAGCTTTCCCAAGATGATATTCAAAAGATTCACCAAGCAGAGCAACTCTACTGGAATAATAAGCCGTATACCAAAGTTTATGCTGCATTTAATGGTTCTAAAACGAAAAAAGGTGGTTTAGTAAGAGCCTCTACTGATACCTATAAGGTCAAAGGTATTTCTTTAGCTTTAGTAGGTGATGAAGCGATCTACACTGATGGTTCAACAGCAAAAATTATCTCTGGTGCTGGTAGTGCCATCACTGTTCATAATCGATCCGCAGCACTTATTGGCTCCCTATTAGAAAATGGTGATGAAATTATCGATAGTCCAATAACCGCTCATGTCTTACGTTTGTATCATGATGCCGCTTTACCCAAAGATTTCATGATTTCGATGATTGGAGGATCAAAAAGTGTCTAAAGGCTTTGGCATACATGGTTCTACAACAAGTCATGGCGGAACAGTGTTATCCACTCAATCGCGAAGTTCTCAAATGGGAAACCTATTTCTTCGTGCGGGAGATGGTTTTGCTTGTCCAAAATGTAAAACGTGGTCAACTTTGATTAAGAGTAATGACCATGTAATTTTTGATGGTAAAGCAGTCGCTTATGTCGGTGATAAGTTCACGTGTGGTGCTACTTTGATGCCAAAACAAGTTCATGTTGTTGGGACAAGTGGAAATGGTTCTAGTAGTTCGACCATTTCTAATTTGCAAACGACTAATAACCAACTTACTAATAACTTTTTGTCTGACAAAAATAATTTCGATATTGAGTTGAGTAAAATCAGTAAGCTGTCATTAAAAAGTAAACATGTATTCTTTTCCGAATTGGTTTGATACTCTCTCCACCCATTGCTCTATTTTATCAGCTGTCATGACTTGAAAATCTCGCCAATAATATTTCATCTGCTTCCA
>NZ_VPEE01000142.1:0-1544 GCF_013417345.1 Acinetobacter sp. YH16032
ACTCTTGATAGTACTCCAGAGCGTCAATGATGATATCCAATTGGACTTGATCGTATGTGTATATATCATTGATATTGTAGTTTCTATACTCTCCTACATCACCACGAATAATCTTTCTTCTAGGCATATTGTTCTATTCTCTCCTTATAATTTAATTAGTATTTAATCCTCATATGTACTCTAAGTATCTATTAATAATATATCAATCAAAAGGCAGGCAATACGAAAGCACAACATAACAGAATTGGCTGAAATGCTTGTAATTAAAGGCGTGCAGGAAAGAATAATTAGGTACATAGTGATACTTTAGACAACCTTATCTTAGCATATTGTTAATGGCGGTGATAATCATTTTTTCAAGTACATAAATTAAAATTAATTCACTAAATTGATATAAACGCAAAAGCGCTAATAACTTGAATTAGGCTCACTGTTACACCCCTAACCAACGAATTACAGTCATCCTTGCTACATTCAATTGTTTAGCAATCTGAGTGTTATTCATACCTTGCTCATGTAGCTGCTTCGCTTGAAATAAGCATGACAATAAAAATTTATCACTTTCCGAAGTCGGTTTTTTCTCTCAGGGTTGTAAATATTCTGTCGGCTGTACCTTTGCTCACGCCTTTAGGATCTCGCAGGATATTCGCTAACCATGATTGAAATGCAAGATAGTCTTTTGTACCTGCTAAATCTGAAATGGAGTGCTCTTTGGATAATATGATGCTGTATTTACTGATCTGAGCTTCTGTTAAATTGCAAAACATGTCGATAGTATTTTGATCTTTGGACGTAACTTCTCTTTGTTTTTTGGGTTGTTGCTTTTGCTCAATTTTAAATTGAACGGCACTAATAGCCCTGCCTTGCTTAAATTGTTCGTAACTGACTGTAAGATCGCTATGTTGGTTAATTTCACCCAAAGCCTTGTCTAGTACGTTAATTTTGAAGTTGCTCATAGTGCTGTATTCATTTACACCTAAGCCAAGTTTACTTCTCAAGTCTTCAATTTCGTACTTTTCGGTTTTTCCTGTACTAAGCCATTTAACGATCAGCTCATATAACCTTGTGCTGTATTTACTTTTGAAACTACTGACCTGCTCAAGGTGGTACTTTGTAAACTGTTCTTCTAGTCTACTGATCAAGCTAATCACTTCTTCACTGAAATACAAAACCACCATACCATTGTTATCAACGTAAGTTACTTTATTCACCCAGTTGGCAGTTGTATAAGCTGGTTGTCCCTTATACCGATCAAGGTAGCTAAACTCTCTGCGCTTCAATGTACGTGCTGCCTCTTTAATAGCACCGTAAATATTATTACTGTCTGCTTTAAATTGTTGCACGTAGTTGCTGACTAAAACTTCAATGGCAGTATTTGGTGTTAGCTTGCTTACTTCCCTAGCTTCTACTATCGCCAATAGCATGATTCGCTGTTCTACCAAGCTCAAATTGAAACTTGCATCAATAAGAGCATTGTCTTTGACTACTAATTTGTTTGAGTTATTCATTTTTTTGGTGAAGTTATTTAACTAGCTAGGTTATAG
>NZ_VPEE01000143.1:0-1533 GCF_013417345.1 Acinetobacter sp. YH16032
TTTCCTGTAGGAAAGCCATGAAACATCCATTGTATTCCCCATAAGATTACTCAGATAAGGATCACCCAAACCATAATCTTTAAATTATACATTCTGTAAGTTTTCCTAAAATTAACATAATACGCGTTATACGAAATGCTTCTTTTTATTTCATATAAATCATAGTTTTATCGTATAGCAAAAAGCCCAACCCTCTCCGATTGGGCTTTTTTAATGATTGTTCACGTTCCACGCTTAGTATTTAAGCAATGTTTCACGGGATTTGTTAGCTCATATGGATAATCTGATTTTATGGTTTGAAATCCGTTTTTTGATGTAGAGCCTTCAAAATTCGTTTAGCCGTTTCTTCCCTTACACTTTTTGGATCTCGTAAAATCCCACTAATCCAAATCGCAAAAGTAGGATAGTCAGGAAAATTACTTAGATCAGAAAGTTCAGAAAGTTTAGATAGAATAGTGCTGTATTTATTAATTTGGGGATCTGACATATTACAAAATAGCTCTACTGTCTTTGTCTCTCTCTCGGGTGCTATGAGTTTTGGCTTAGGCTTCTCTTTCACAATAAACTTGAAACCAACCACAGACCGTCCTTGTTTAACGTTTTCATAAGTGAGTTCAATGTCTGTATTAGCTGTAATTTCATCTAATGAAGGCTTAATTACACGGTCTTTTAAATTACATAGCTTGTCGTAGGACTTTGGCAAACCCAGCTCATTTTTTATATGCTCTAAGGACATTTCAAATTGTCCCATAGCTTGATATTTTTTTGCTAAATGATATAGGTCGAACGAGTAGTCTTTTTTCAGACTGAGTACGATGTCTTTCTTGTACTTAGTGTATGGATTTAATTTGTCGAACTCTTTGAGCATCAAAAGAACTTCCTCTGGGAAGCATATGGATATTGAACCATTCTCATATATTGCTCTAATGACCCAGTTACAGTAGGTTTTTTTCTTATTATCACCATAGGAAAAATAACGTCTTAACAGGTTTTTACTCGCTTTGTCCATTTGCGAATACGCTGAGTTGGTTTTTATACCGCATTCTTTTGCAAAGCTCTCTGATGTTATGGTGATTGCATCTTTTTCAGTTGCATCAATTATCCGAGCTATAGGACTAGCAAGAATTAATAAGCGTTTTTCATCAATACTCATGCTTTTAAAGCACTCTTGAATCGTATTCTGCATAACAACCCAAGATACAGGGTATGTTTTTTTATAATCCATGAAACTACATTCCGCAAGAAGTAGTTTTTTATATCATATTGATTTATTTTTGCACACGATTTTTGTAGTTTTTAACATAAAACTACATTAAATATAGTGTAGTTTAGTTCATGCCATTTGTAGTTTCTAATCATGCCATTTGTAGTTTCTAATGTGCCAAAATCATGCCATTTGTAGTTTAGTTCATGCCATTTGTAGTTTTTTAAAGTCTGAAAGCCTTGCTATATGTGGTCTGGAAGGGTGTCTAAAAGTATTTAAAAGCTTTTTAAAAGAATAAAAGAGAATTAAAGGCAAAATCAAAAGCTATG
>NZ_VPEE01000144.1:0-1517 GCF_013417345.1 Acinetobacter sp. YH16032
CTACCAACCTCTTTTGGTGAATTTAAAATTACAACCCCATCCGGACTATACGAAAATAAATGATATCCAACATATCCTCCATAGGAATTTTTAGCATTTACTTCACCACAAACCACACTCTCACCAACAGAATTTTTGATTTCCCTTAAATTTTGAAACTTTGTAGAGTCAGGATCTTTCATTTCCTGCTTTACTTTACTTTGAGCCATATTTAAAAATTTATTTTTTTCAGCATAAACAGAACCAATTAAAAGAATATTAAGAATGATGAAGTATATTAATTTGTTCATGAAGTCCCCGTTATTTAATGAATAGACCATAATTTAACATAATGGTGGTTATACGAAATTGACAATATGTACAGGATTCTGTACATTTAGGATTGTAAAGTTTCAATCACTACCGCCTAGGTAGTCTAGCTAGCAGCGTTTTGACGCAGCTTACCCTATGAGGGATAGATATATGCATGTATTTACATATACGGACGCACGTAACAATTTAAAATCTGTTTTAGATAAAGTAATTGATGATGTAGACGTTGCTTTTATTACAAGAAAAGAAGGTGGCCATGCTGTAGTAATGGGACAAGATCATTACGATAGCTTAATGGAAACGTTATATCTCCTTTCATCTCCAAATAATGCAAGTCGTTTAAATGAATCAATTGCTCAATTACGTGCAGGGAAAACAAAACACAGAGAGTTGATTGAGGATGACGAATCGTAACGTCGAATGGACTGATAATGCCTGGGATGAATATATCTATTGGCAGACACAGGATAAAAAGATACTTAAGCGTATTAATACCTTAATCAAAGAATGTCAGCGAACACCTTTTGAAGGAACAGGAAAACCAGAACCTTTAAAAGCTAATCTTTCAGGATTTTGGAGTCGTAGGATTGATGAAAAGCATAGATTAGTTTATGAAGTGACAGATGAACGAATCTCTATAATTCAATGTCGATTCCATTACTAACAAGATCCCCTATTTTTAGGGGATTGTTTTTTTATTTAATACAAAATCTCATATGCGAAATTTAGGTGTTATTCCATATAACGCCATTAAAAAGATCTTTATCTTTCTGCCTATTTTCTTCAGTCTTACTTTCCGTGCTTAAAAACTTTTCAAAATCGGTTAGTTGACCCTTAAAAGATTCATCATTTTTCAGTTTGTTTAGAACCCAAGCCCCCAGTAGAATTTTACGTCTAGTATCATCTTTACGTTGCTGATCAGAAACTTTCTTTTTTTCACGAGCAGCAATAGCTTGTTTTTGTGCTTTTAGTTGTCTTAATCGTTCTTCTTGCTTTGCAATTTTTTGCTCTAAAGTTTCAACACTCATACCATCACCATCTCAAGGAATCCCCCTCAAGCATAGGTCTGTTTGAATTGAAATTCAAGACAGCCCATGCTATCGTGGTTTTCCCGAAGGGCGCACTTAGCCATTGGATTTCATCCAATGGTGCGACAAGGGGTAAATCCCCTTTGTAATCCCCTGACCAACATATACATGTTGGTA
>NZ_VPEE01000145.1:0-1490 GCF_013417345.1 Acinetobacter sp. YH16032
ATGGCACGAGATGCACGAATGGCAGCACAGAAAGGACACAGCAAATGCTGTCCGCAGGTGCGGAGTTTTGAAAGCTTGACCTCGCCAATAGTGTAAAAATTTTTGAATAGCAGATAGTTTCCGCATTCATTCAACTTTTGAGCAGATTTTAAGGCCTTGATAGATTCTTCATTTTTAACGTCCTTTTCATAGTTCTCCTTGAATTTAGCCAGGGTAAATAAATAATTTTCCTGATTCTTAGCTCTATGTTTTAAAGTCGCAAAACGTGTTATTCTATCCCTGTGTTCATCTGCATTAGCAGATGCAAAACCCTTGTTATCTCCGCCGACCAAAGCACTGGATAACAGGGGTTTTTTCTTATCTGAATTATTCAAATTTCATCCCCACTTTAATCAATAGTATCAAGTAAAAGAAAAAACAGCGAGTTGCTTCGCTAACTCACTGTTTTTTTTCACGAATTACAAACTTTCTGCAAGAATAGGTTTTGCACCTTTTCGAACATAAAAAACAACATTACGACCTACAGCCATAGCACCGCAGGAAATAGAAATTACTTTATTTTTTAGTGGCTGGTAGACACTGGCATCATCAACTGTGAGGTCAACAAGTTCGTGTTTAATCTCTCCATTGGGTAGTTCCAGCGAACCAAGTATTTGTACCTTGTCACGCGCTTCGTACTCTTTCCCATCTTTACCCTTACCACCGTCCATACGGAAAGCATTGATTAGAGTTCCTTGTAAGTTGATCATTTTTATTTCTCCTCTGACTTAGGCGTTTCAACAAAAATGCCTTTGCGAGGAGGTGCAAGGGGAGAAGAAACAAAACTCTCCATTTCCTCATAACTTTGTTCCTCATCTTCTTGCTGTAATTCTTGAGAAATAACTCGCAATAGATGATTTAACTTAAGTCGAACATCTTCATTTTCAGTGTGTGAATTAAATACAAGGGATAACGGAATAGTTGGATTTGAATCTGTATAACCAATAACAAACTCTTTCAAAGACTGTCGGAAATTAGAGCGAATGATGTGAGACAAAAAGTCTTGACGAGTCAAACCCATTGACTTAGCAACTGTGTCATAAATCTGAATTTCATTATCAGTTAAACGAATAGTTACTGCCTTAGTATCTTCGTCAGAGCTAGAAGCAGAATTTGTAGCCATTGCAACACCTAGAGATTTGAATAACATTTTAAAGATTCCATTAGATTCTATTAGATTGTTTTTAGAATATTATAGATTTAAAAAAGAATGTCAATGCGTCGCCACCCATGCGGGATGGCTAAAAGCTCCCGATCTGAAATCAGATGGGAGCTTGTAATCAGGGAAAGGAAGGCTTTGAAATTTTAATTTCGGAGTGGTCGCTCGTAGACACTCGCTCGGCTACTGGAGAAAGTGTACTTACTACACTTTTCGTTTCACTCAAAGTTCGTAAGTTACTCGATGAATGCTAATAGCCTACGTTCGACATATGGGAAAAGATCAATGTTAT
>NZ_VPEE01000146.1:0-1485 GCF_013417345.1 Acinetobacter sp. YH16032
TTTTCATCATTTACTGCTGGTAAGGTGATATCAACCAGATCATTTAAACGACCTTGTAGCGCATCTTTTTCTGCTTGTACTGCCTCAGGTAACGCTGTCACTTTTGTTTGTGCTTCTGTTTTCGCAGTAAGCGCATCATCACGTGCTTGAGTCAGTGCAGTAAGTTCTGTTGGAGTGATGAGCCCATTGGCATTTGCATCGATCAGCGCTTGTTCCGCCGCAGCGTATGCTGCTTCTGCTGCCTCTACTGCTGCTTCAGCCGCTGCTAGAGCTTCACCAATATCATCAACAACACCATCTTCATCTTCGTCATTTACTGTTGGTAAAGTGATATCAACCAGATCATTTAAACGACCTTGTAGCGCATCTTTTTCTGCTTGTACTGCCTCAGGTAATGCTGTCACTTTTGTTTGTGCTTCTGTTTTCGCAGTAAGCGCATCATCACGTGCTTGAGTCAGTGCAGTAAGTTCTGTTGGAGTGATGAGCCCATTGGCATTTGCATCGATCAGCGCTTGTTCTGCCGCAGCGTATGCTGCTTCAGCCGCCTCTACTGATGCTTCGGCATCTGCCAATACTTGTTCGTACTCATCTGCTACGCCATCTTCGTTTTCATCATTTACTGCTGGTAAGGTGATGTCGACTAGATCATCTAAGCGTGCATCCAGTGCGTCTTTGTCTGCTCCTTCTGGAAGTGCATCAACTTTCGCTTGTGCATCTTCTTTAGCAGTAAGCGCATCATCACGTGCTTGAGTCAACTCAGCAAGTTCTGTTGGCGTGATTAAACCATCTGATTCTGCATCTGCTAGTGCTTGCTCTGCCTCAGCATATGCTGCTTCAGCCGCCTCTACTGCCTCTGTCGCTTCTTCAAGTGCTGCAACTGCATCATCCACACCATCTTCGTTTTCATCATTTACTGTTGGTAAAGTGATATCAACCAGATCATTTAAACGACCTTGTAGCGCATCTTTTTCTGCTTGTACTGCCTCAGGTAAGGCTGTCACTTTTGTTTGTGCTTCTGTTTTCGCAGCAAGTGCATCATCACGTGCTTGAGTCAGTGCAGTAAGTTCTGTTGGAGTGATGAGCCCATTGGCATTTGCATCGATCAGCGCTTGTTCCGCCGCAGCGTATGCTGCTTCTGCTGCCTCTACTGCTGCTTCAGCCGCTGCTAGAGCTTCACCAATATCATCAACAACACCATCTTCATCTTCGTCATTTACTGTTGGTAAAGTGATATCAACCAGATCATTTAAACGACCTTGTAGCGCATCTTTTGCTGCTTGTACTGCCTCAGGTAATGCTGTCACTTTTGTTTGTGCTTCTGTTTTCGCAGTAAGCGCATCATCACGTGCTTGAGTCAGTGCAGTAAGTTCTGTTGGGGTGATGAGGCCATTGGCATTTGCATCGATCAGCGCTTGTTCTGCCGCAGCGTATGCTGCTTCAGCCGCCTCTACTGATGCTTCGGCATCTGCCAATACTTGTTCGTAC
>NZ_VPEE01000147.1:0-1484 GCF_013417345.1 Acinetobacter sp. YH16032
AATGGGATTGATCATATCCGCATTATTTCGGCACGACAGGCAGAGAAAAAAGAGAGGAACCAATATGAGCAAAACCGTTACCTACAAAATGGATTTGAATAATCCTCCTGTTTTGTCTGAAGAACAAAAGGCAAGACTGGAAGCGTTAGCTAAACGTCCAGACAGTGAAATCGATTTTTCAGATATTCCTGAACTTGATGACAGCTTCTGGAAAAATGCTGTCCAGAATCCTTTCTATAAACCAACTAAGCAAGTGACGACTGTTCGTATTGATTCAGACGTTATGCAATGGTTAAAGGCTCAAGGTAAAGGTTATCAGACACGTATGAATAAAATTCTGCGTGATGCCATGCTGAATGAATTGAAAAATCATTCGTAAAAATGGGAGCTTATCGCTCCCATTTTTATTTCGTATACAGTTTTCCACTACCCCGAATAGCTTTAATTTTTTAACTGTTTTTTTAATTTAGTTAAACGTTCATCATATTCACCGAGCATACAATATGTATAGTGTACTTGACTGTTTTCACATGTTTTTTCAGTATTTTTTAACCATTGTGCCTGCTGATTTTTAAGTACATTATATTTTTGAATATTACTCTTTTTTACTTGATTAAAAATCGTTGTAATTTCAGACTTATACTTAGTAATAGCATAGTCACTACACTGCTCTACCACTCCGTTATTGATGTTACCACTCAAATCCAAGCAAATTGAATAGTAATCTACATTCTTTGCTTGGGTATTAAAACCCATTGTTATTAATAATAAAGCCAAAGCTACATTTTTATATTTCACAAGAATTCATCTCAACAATATTTTAGAATATCTAAATTATTTCATAAGAAATTTAGATAAAAATCTATCTAAATCAGTAATTAACGTATAATTTCCGTATCTTTCCTGCCATCCCTTTTCCAAAACTTCAATACAGTCTTGCTCTGTGAAAGGAATTTTATTTTCAAAAATCGTGATATTTTCAGGTAATACTTCTAATTTAAAAGAACTGACTTCAAATCCAAACTCACTTTCTACATCATCCCATGACCATTCTGAAAAATCGTCTTCATTTTTCAGAATTCTGTAAACTTGATTAATTCTTTTATCTAAAAGACCTGATTCAACCATTTTTTCTTTTAATTTAATTCTTTCCTCTTCTGTTAGATATTTACAATCCTTGTAATAACCAACAAAGAATAAATCACCATTACTATCCCTAGAAAAAAAGAAAATATTATGTTTTTCAGAAAATAAGCTAGAAACATCAGCCTTCAAATAGCCATAAACCTTACCATCAATTAATTCATTTTTATTGAAATTCCATGCTTCATGACCAATACCAAAATGAGAAATATAATTATCATTCCCTTTCTCAATTGCATATCCAGATATATCTGGTTTTTGATATAAATTTTCATTCCATGAAATTTTTTGGAGTAGATTAGCCACAGCATTATTCCTTTTTAAATACTTAATATATATAA
>NZ_VPEE01000148.1:0-1481 GCF_013417345.1 Acinetobacter sp. YH16032
TGTTACTCACCATTCAAAATGTCTATATTCTCACCAATAAAAATGTCTAGTTTATGATGGTTTAAACATCATGGACTGGATATGAAATATAGATGCTGATCACTATGTCTGACAAAGAAATTCAACGTCTTGCTGTTCTGCAAGACGTTCGAGATCATCGTATTACACAAGTCCGTGCTGCTGAAATCCTTAATCTTTCAACCCGTCAAATTACCCGGTTATTACAGAAGCTCAATCAAGATGGTGTTTCAGGTATGACGCATGCCAGTCGTGGTCAACCGGGCCATCATCGCCATGACGATTTATTAAAATCGCAATGTCTTTCCATTATTTCTGAACATCTGCTGGGCTTTGGACCTACCTTGGCGCATGAGAAGCTCAGCAGCATGTTTGACCTGAATATCCCGGTAGAAACGGTTCGGCGCTGGATGACTGCAAATGACCTTTGGATTCCGCGATCCAAACGTCTAAAACGCCCATACCAGCCACGCTATAACCGTGATTGCTTCGGTGAGCTGATCCAGATTGATGGCTCATATCATGACTGGTTTGAAGGAAGAGCCACCAAATGCTGTTTGCTGGTTTATATCGATGATGCTACCGGCAAGCTGTTGCATCTACGCTTTTGTGAGGCTGAAACGACCTTTGACTATATGCTTTCAACCCGAGCCTACATTGAGCAATACGGCAAGCCCTTGGCCTTTTATAGCGATAAACACTCGGTATTTAGAGTCAACCAGAAATCCAGGCAAGACAGCCAGATCACGCAATTTGGGCGGATTCTGAATGAGTTAAACATTGATATTATCTTCGCCAATTCACCCCAGGCCAAAGGTCGCGTAGAGCGAGCGAATAGAACCCTTCAGGACCGTTTGATCAAGGAGATGCGCCTGGAAGGCATCTGTTCGATTGCAGAAGCAAATGCCTGGTTGCCCTGCTTTATTGAGCAGTTCAATCAGAAGTTCGCCAAATGTGCGCGAAACTCAAAGAACCTGCATCGACCATTAACCGAATCTGATCTTGAACTGGATGATATTTTTACCTGGCAGGAACCGCGTAAGGTCACCAAGAACCTGACGATTACCTATGACAAATGTATTTATCTGCTTGAACCGACAGAGCTGAATCATAAGCTTGCTGGGCAATACGTTTCATTTCTGGAGTATCCGGATGGCACTGTGGCCCTCATGCATGAAGGACGAAAGCTCAACTACAGCATCTTCAATAAATTGGCTGGGCTGCAGCAAAATGAGATTGTTGAGAATAAACGGTTAGGTTCAGTCCTGGCGCATATCCAGCAACAGCATGAAGAGTTGGAAAAACAGAATAAACGTTCCCGTCTCAAGAAAAGTATGCCGAGTCGTAAAGCTCAGAAAGCTGTTATTGAACAAAGAAAGTTAAATCCTGTGCTTGACTCTTGTGGTTAAAAACAGGACATTTTAAATGGTTTATCGCATAGACATTTTAATTGGTGAATAACA
>NZ_VPEE01000149.1:0-1476 GCF_013417345.1 Acinetobacter sp. YH16032
GTAAATTTTCAGCGTTGCTGGCTCCCCGTCAGCCGGATTGGGTTGCATCGCAGGGGTGTCGAAAGAGTCAACTGCGGTCCAAAGCTGTTGGACTTGGGTGAAAAGGGCGTTTATTCTTCCTATACGTATAGGAAACCTTTATTATACGGTTATAGTAAAAAGGGGGAGAGGAATCTTCCTCTTTTTTATTTTAAAGGGAGATCTCCCATGACACTTCGTAGAAAAGGGTACATCAATGAATTTGATGGCTTATTTGTGATACCAACAATCGGATTAATCCTGTTGAAATTTTATATTTCTATATTTAGAGCATAGGCAGATTGCCTGTGCTCTTTATTTTGTTTGTTTTAAATTGGTATTGAATGATACCAATATTACATGATTAATGGAGGAGATTATTTATGACATTTAATAACAATGAAAATACACGTGTGTGGTTTATTACAGGTGCAAGCAGTGGACTAGGATACGAATTCACAAAAAAAGCATTGGAGTCAGGAGAGAAGGTTGTTGGTGTTGCTAGAAATATTGAAAAACTGAATGAGTTAAAATGCCAGTTTGAAGGAATGTTACTTCCTTTAAGTCTTGATGTTACTGATAGAAGTGCTGTTTCGACTACAGTGGAAACTGCCATTAAACATTTTGGAAGACTCGATATTGTCATTAACAATGCAGGGAATATGGTAATGGGAATGATTGAAGAATTTAGTGAAGATGAAGTTAGAAGCCAAATGGAAACTAATTTCTTCGGTACAGTATGGGTAAGTCAAGCTGTTATGCCGTACTTGCGGGCACAAGAATCAGGTCATATTATCCAGATATCTAGTATTGGTGGACTGATTAGTGGTCCAATGTCGGGAATCTATAGCGCTAGTAAATTTGCTTTAGAAGGATTTAGCGAGGCTTTAGCACAAGAAGCTGCACATTTTGGTATAAAAGTATCTATCGTAGAACCTGGAGGTTACTGGACGAATCTATACTTAAAAATGAGTTTTACTACACAGAAAAAAGAGTATGATTCATTACGTGAAAAGTTGGCCCAACAATATTCAAACGAATCGGTGGATAGTGATCCTAAGTTAGCCGCCGAAGCTATAATGAAACTGGTTAATAGTGAGAATCCGCCTCTCCGATTAGTTCTGGGAAGCCTTGTATATGATTTAGCTGTTGAAAATGCAGAAAAACGTATATTTACATGGAAAGAGTGGGAATCAGTCAGTCGTTCTTCGGAACATGGGATTCCTGCACCAGAAGGATACGGAATAATTGAGGAATAGAAACCCTAAGAAATAAACTCTCTAAACTACAAAAACTAATTAATGATTTAATATGTTTATTAACTTAATCGCCGGGCGCAACGGCTTTCGTCATTGCGTCTCTGGGAGCAGCTTGGTCTTCAACTGCACCGGCCTTTGTCGCTTTCCGTCTACTTCAAGCAGTGGGCGCGTCGGCCATGCTGGTGGCGACGTTCGCGAC
>NZ_VPEE01000150.1:0-1455 GCF_013417345.1 Acinetobacter sp. YH16032
TTCTCCAAAGTAAAAATGTCCGCTTTTAGAATATGCACTTTTGCAATTTTCTTAGCGGACGGTTTGATATGTTGGTGTCTATGTCGGATAAAGAACTTAAACGATTGTCGGTCTTGCAGGAAATCTGTGATCAACGCATAACCCAGTCCCAAGCTGCTCAGCTACTGCATATTTCAGAGCGTCAGATCAGACGTTTATTGCAAAAATACAAAGCTCAAGGCCCAGCTGCATTAGCCCATGCCGGTCGTGGTCAAATCAGCAATTCCAGGCTTCCTGAAGAGCTCAGACTCAAGTGCCTCAATATTGTTTCTGATCAACTGCATGGTTTCGGACCCACTTTAGCGCATGAAAAGCTCACCACCGTTCATGGCTTTGATATTTCAGTGGAAACACTGCGTTCCTGGATGATTGCTGCCGATTTATGGATTCCTCGCGCCAAGCGTCTGAAACGCCCGTATCAGCCTCGTTATAACCGGGACTGTTATGGTGAACTGATCCAAATCGATGGCTCACACCATGACTGGTTTGAAGGACGCGCTGCTAAATGCTGTCTGCTGGTGTTTATCGATGATGCTACAGGAAAATTGCAGCATTTACGCTTCTGTGAGTCAGAATCAACCTTTGACTATATGATTTCAACACGCTTATATGTCGAACAGCACGGTAAGCCTTTAGCGTTTTACAGCGACAAACATTCAGTCTTTAGAGTGAATCAAAGCAGCAAGAAAGACACCAAGATTACCCAGTTTGGACGTGTACTCAACACCCTGAATATCGATATTATCTTCGCTAATTCACCACAGGCCAAAGGCCGTGTAGAACGAGCCAATAGAACGCTTCAGGACCGTCTGATCAAAGAAATGCGTCTGGAAGGCATCAGTTCGATTGCCGAAGCCAATGCCTGGCTACCCTGCTTCATTGAGCAGTTCAATCAGAAGTTTGCCAAGATGGCCTTTAATCCCAAGGATCTACACCGGACTGTCACTGAAACAGCCGAAGAATTAGATGATATTTTTACCTGGCGTGAACCCCGCAGAGTCACGAATAGCCTGACGATCACTTATGATAAATGCGTATATCTCCTGGAAAACACGGAAGAAAACCAAAGATTGATTGGCAAGTATCTTGAGTTTCTGGAATACCCGGATAGTACAGTCGCGATTGAATATCAGGGAAGAAAAATCAATTACAGCATCTTCGATAAATTAAGTCAGCTCAACCAGCGAGAGATTGTTGAGAATAAACGTTTGGGTTCTGTATTAGCCCATATTCAACAGCAGCATGAAGAACTAGAACAACAAAATAAACGCAATCGTTCTCAAAAGATGCCAAGCAGACGTGCACAGAAAACAGTAATCAAAGAACGAAATCTGAATCCTGTGCTTGACTTGGAAATGTCTGTATAGGACATTTCTATTTGGTTATTAGGTAGGACATTTCTACTTAGGAATAACA
>NZ_VPEE01000151.1:0-1418 GCF_013417345.1 Acinetobacter sp. YH16032
GTAGATGATCTGGCAGTGGTCGACGTTTAGGTTTATTTGCTTTGGCTTTGTGTGTCGCTGCATCGGTTTTATCTGCATTCAGCCGTTCCAGTTCCAGATCAACGGCTGCAATATCTTCTTCGACCGCTTCATCCCACAGGTGGATTTGTTTTGCAGTGAGATGTTCGTTTTTACTGCCGAATTTGTGCTGTTTAAATAGTGCGAGTTCATGCTCGTATTTTTGATTGAGAATAGAAAGATGTTGAACTTTAGAATCTAATTGCTGATTGGTGACTTCAAGATGTTGAACTTTGGCATCCAATTGCTGGTTTGATTTTTCTAATTCTTGATTTGATTGTGCTAGAGACTGATGCTGCATCGCCAACTGTCTGGTGAATTCCAGCAGTTGTTCATGGGTCAGTTGGCTTAAGTCAGGCAGCGTATTCATGACCGCAGTATGCCTGAGGTCATGAGAAGAATGAAATAGAACGTTTGGAGAATAGCAGAATGGAACAGCCTGGTTTAAAGCATCGTCACCACCTGCTGTCGTCCAATGCGCTGCCAGGGCAAACCTTGGATCAGTGCCTGTAACTGTTCCGGGCTGAGGGCCACGGTTTCACCTTGGTGAACTTGAGCCCAGTGAAATTTTCCCTGTTCCAGCCGCCGGGCACACAGCCAGATGCCCAGTCCATCATGTACCAGTACTTTCATGCGATGGCCACGTTTATTACAGAACAGGTAAGCACAATGCGGTTTGATGTAGCCAAAGGCTCTCACCACCTGAGCCATGGTCGTATCCATACCTGCACGCATGTCCATGGGCTGAGTAGACAACCAGATTTCATCAATGCGGATCATGTTGCAAGTGCCTTGAGTAATTCTGCCAAGGCAGGTATTTCTGATGTCTGCCATTTTAGCTGAATATCATTATTCGTATGAGGCACGGTGATACACAACGTGATCCTCTCATCAATAGGTTGGCTGATTGCAGCAGTGTAAGGCAAAGCAATAAATGCTGGATTCACATGAGTAGGATCCTGCACGGCACCCTCATGATGGCTGAAGATGCTGATGCAACGACTGACAAGGTTGGCCTAAATACCATGTTGCAGTGCGACCGAAGCGATCGAGGTATTAGGATTTTTACAGGCATTGATAATACTGAGTTTGAATTCTTTGCTGTATGTTCTGCGTTTTTTAGCAACAGGAGGTGTTGCTGAATATATATCCATGTTCATGGATTAAGTCCCCACTTGTTTTTAGGTGGGAACTAAATTAAGGCTTATAGGATCGCTTGGTAAGGCTGTGTTAGCCGGATGCTTACGTCGGTAGGAACCAAACAACGGCACTATGTGAGATAGAAGCTCCAGACTATATTGAAGTACAGGGAGGTTTACCAACTCCTGAAGCTTTGGAAAAATGGTTTGAAGAAATTGATC
>NZ_VPEE01000017.1:0-58606 GCF_013417345.1 Acinetobacter sp. YH16032
GTCATGAGAAAGCCCATATAAATGGGTAATGTACAAGTTGCTGTAGAAGCATGTTTAATTCGTCTGATCACAGATACTTTATAAAGTATTTTAATACTTTTTTGAATCCGTCAATGCGTAAGTCCTAGAATATATATACATTTATTGACATTAAGTAATTTAAATAAAATCAATATACGTATTTGCATATATGTGGAAATACGTATATAAATATATCTGAGTTTCTAATAGCAGAGTCAGTCAAAATGTTCTCGACCATAAAGATTTATCACAATCCTGAGTGTGGTACATCAAGGAATACCTTAGCTTTAATTCAAAATGCAGGAATTGAACCAATCGTTATTGAATATCTAATTACCCCACCTTCGAAAGCAGAATTAATTGAACTTATTCGTAGTGCTGGTTTAAGTGTTAGAGAAGCAATTCGTAAAAATGTACCTCCATATTCTGATTTAGAAATTGTTCGGGAAGATTGGTCTGATGAACAGCTTTTAAATTTTATGCTTCAACATCCTATTTTGATTAACCGCCCATTCGTTGTTACGGATTTAGGTACACGTTTGTGTCGTCCTTCTGAAGTTGTTTTGGATATTCTCCCGTTTCCTCAGAAAGGCGCATTTAGCAAAGAAGATGGTGAAAAAATTATTGATGAAAATGGCCTAAGAATTAAATAGCACTTTCTCATCTCTTGAATGGAAAGAATGTGAAGGAGACTTATATGGATCAAGTTAATTTTTTTAAATGCTTATCAGATGAAACACGTCTCAATATAGTGACATTAATTGTTGAAAATAAAGAACTATGTGTATGTGATTTGACTGAAAAACTACAACTCAGTCAACCTAAAATTTCAAGACATTTAGCCCTTTTACGTGCTTCAGGGCTACTTCAAGATCGCAGACAAGGCCAATGGGTTTACTACAGTATCAATCCAAAATTGGCCAACTGGTGTTATGAAATTTTAGATATTTTGAAGACGGTTCAATCTCAATCAAAGCTGGATGATCAACACCCCCTTTCTGTAAATAGTTATTGTGAGTAATTCAATGAAATTTTTATTTTTATGTACTGGAAATAGCTGCCGTAGCATTTTGTCTGAAGTTTTGTTTAATAGCCGAGCACCAGAAGGTTGGAAAGCCTATAGCGCTGGGAGTAAGCCTTCAGGTCAAGTTCACCCGCTAACTTTAGAAACCCTTGAAAACTTAAGATTATCTACCGAAGGTTTATGGAGTAAAACGATTAATGATTGTGAACAATATCAACCTGATGTTGTGATCACAGTATGTGATTCTGCTGCTCAAGAAGCATGTCCACTTTATTTGGGTGGAGCAATCAAGGCACATTGGGGCTTGGCTGATCCTTCACACTTAGACGTGAATAAAGAAGAAAAAATGAAAGCCTTTATGAGCACTGTTGAACATATCAATCGTCGCTTAGATGCTTTATTTAAACTTAATGTAGATAAACTATCTCGCTCAGAATTGATTGCAGCAATTAATCAAATTTCGAACGTTGAGTAAGTGAAATGTCTGAAAAACGCTTATCTTTTTTAGATCGCAACCTGACGCTATGGATTTTTATTGCCATGGCCTTAGGCATTGCCATCGGAAACTTCTTTCCTCAGGCTTCTGTCGCACTCGATAAATTAAGCATTGATTCAGTGAATATTCCAATCGCGATTGGTCTTATTCTAATGATGTATCCACCACTGGCAAAAGTGAACTATGCGACTTTGCCACAAGTGTTTAAGGATAAGAAAACCCTTACTTTATCCTTAGTACAAAACTGGCTGATCGCGCCAGTACTCATGTTTGCCCTGGCAATCATATTTTTACATAGTTATCCAGAATATATGACCGGTGTCATCCTGATCGGTCTTGCTCGATGTATTGCCATGGTTCTGGTGTGGAATGGCTTGGCGTGTGGTGATAATCAATATGTTGCAGCATTAGTTGCCTTTAACAGCATCTTCCAGATTCTATTTTTCAGTACCTATGCCTGGTTATTCCTGACCTTCCTTCCACCCTATTTTGGTGTCGCTTCGCAGGTCATTAATGTCGATTTCTGGACCATCACCCATGCTGTTCTGGTTTATCTTGGTATTCCGTTCTTATTAGGTTTCTTAACGCGATGGATTTTGGTGAAACAGAAAGGCGTGGAATGGTATGAAACCAAGTTCATTCCGAAAATCAGTCCGCTGAGTTTAATGGCTTTGCTGTTCACCATTCTGGCCATGTTTAGCCTAAAAGGCGGTGATGTCGTGAGTCTTCCGCTTGAAGTTTTACGCATCGCGATTCCTTTAACCATTTACTTCGTTTTAATGTTCTTCATCAGTTTCTTTATGAGTAAATGGATGGGCAATGACTATCCTAAGACCACAGCAATTGCATTTACCGCAGCGGGGAATAATTTTGAATTATCACTTGCAGTAGCGATTGCAACTTTTGGTATCGCGTCCCCTGTTGCTTTTACCACGATTATTGGCCCACTGGTCGAAGTTCCTGTGTTGATTGCCTTGGTGAGTGTTTCACTCTGGCTGAGAAAGAAAGTTTTTAAAGAGGCCTAACTCTATGAATCTCCCAAATGTAGATCTAAATCTTCTTGAGCAACCCACCTTTGAAAAAGTTCAAGCCAAAGAACTTGCTCATCCTCCGCGAATTTTGCTGCTGTATGGCTCTAATCGAGAACGTTCTTACAGTCGCCTTGCAGTTCTTGAAGCCGGTCGAATCCTTGAGCATTTTGGGGCGGAAATAAAAATCTTTCATCCTAAAGGGCTTCCTTTACCAGAAGATGCGGATACTGAGCATCCAAAAGTAAAAGAGTTGCATGAGCTTTTAGCATGGTCAGAAGGCATGGTCTGGTGTTCACCTGAACGCCATGGTTCTATGAGTTCCATCTTTAAATCTCAAATCGACTGGATTCCACTGGCAGGAGGGGCAATCCGTGCAACCCAAGGTAAAACTCTTGCCTTGATGCAAGTCAGTGGCGGATCACAGTCCTTTAACAGCCTGAACCAGATGCGTATTTTGGGGCGGTGGATGCGGATGATCACCATTCCAAATCAGTCTTCAGTTCCAAAAGCTTTTTTGGAGTTTGAAGAAGATGGACGAATGAAACCTTCGGCTTTCTATGACCGGATTGTGGATGTGATGGAAGAGTTATTTAAGTTCACCCTACTGACTCGTGGACAAAGCAAATACCTGACAGATCGTTATTCAGAACGTAAGGAATCAGCTGAAGAATTATCTAAACGTGTCAATCAGCGCAGTTTGTAAGCTGCCAGTTGATCTTAAATGCAAAAGAGACATTCTAAATTAATCATTCTTGGCTCAGGTCCTGCGGGTTACAGCGCTGCGGTATATGCAGCACGGGCTAATCTTAAACCCACTTTAGTTGCAGGCTTACAACTCGGTGGTCAATTAACCACGACCACTGAAGTCGATAACTGGCCGGGTGATCCAGAAGGTTTAACAGGCCCCGCACTCATGGAACGTATGCAAGCGCATGCGGAACGTTTTGGCACCGAAATCGTCTATGACCATATCAGTAAAGTGGATTTAAGCGTTCGTCCATTCGTGCTGAAAGGCGATATGGAAGAACTCACCTGTGATGCCCTGATTATTGCCACAGGTGCAACGGCACAATACTTAGGTCTTGAGTCTGAAGCCAAATTCATGGGGCAAGGTGTAAGTGCCTGTGCAACTTGTGACGGTTTCTTCTATAAGAACCAGAAGGTGATGGTTGTAGGCGGTGGTAACACTGCGGTTGAAGAGGCGCTTTACCTGTCTAATATTGCAGCTCACGTGACTTTAGTACATCGCCGAGATTCATTGCGTTCTGAAAAAATTCTACAAGACCATCTTTTTGCAAAACAGAAAGAAGGCAAAATTAGCATTCTTTGGAACAATCAAGTGGATGAAGTGTTAGGCGATAACACCGGAGTAACTGGAGTGCGTTTAAAATCCACTGTAGATGGATCAAAGCAAGATATTGAGGTACAGGGTTTATTCGTGGCAATTGGTCACAAACCAAATACTGAGATGTTTTCAGCGCAACTTGAGTTACGTGATGGCTATATTCAGATCCAAAGCGGAACAGCGGGGAATGCCACTGCTACTTCAGTGCAAGGTGTATTCGCTGCCGGTGATGTGGCTGATTCAGTTTATCGCCAAGCGATTACTTCAGCAGGCTCCGGTTGTATGGCTGCATTAGATGCTGAAAAATATCTTGATAGTTTAAGTTGATTTTGATGTTGTCATAAAAATATAGTGAATATTGTAAAAGCCCAGTCTTCAGGATTGGGTTTTTATATTAAAGAAAAAATAAAAGGGGACAAGGCTTTGAATCAGAAACAGACGGAAACTGATGTCATCATTATCGGTGGTGGACAGGCAGCTTTATCTACAGCTTATTTTTTAAAGCGAAAAAAAATACCATTTATTATTTTAGATGATCAAAATCAAGCAGGTGGAGCCTGGTTACATGCTTGGAATTCTTTGCGTCTGTTTTCACCGAATAGCTGGAGTTCCTTACCAGGTTGGGTTATGCCGAATACAGAACAAACGTATCCGACCAAGAAAGAAGTTATTGAATACTTGCAGCAATATGAGCAGCGTTACCACTTTCCGATTATTCGTCCTGTATATGTTGATCACGTCAAAAGCGAAGGAGAAGTATTGAGTGTGCATGCAGGTGAACAGACATGGAGAGCCAAGGCTGTAATCAGTGCAACGGGCACCTGGAGTCATCCTTATATCCCATCTTACCCTGGCCAAGAAAATTTCAAAGGTCTGCAATTACACTCCGCCCATTATCAAAATGCAGAACTTTTTAAAGATAAGCACGTCATGATAGTCGGTGGTGGAAATTCTGGAGCACAAATTTTGGCTGAAGTTTCCCAAGTGGCAGACACTCTTTGGATCACGCCAACACCTCCTCAATTTTTAGCAGATGATGTTGATGGCCGTGTACTGTTTTTACGTGCGACAGAGCGTTTAAAGGCACAATTAGAAGGCCGTACAATAGATCAGCCTGTTGGCGGTCTGGGTGATATTGTCATGATTGATTCAGTCAAAGATGCACGTGCACGAGGCGTTTTACATAGTGAGCGCCCATTTTCGGTTTTTACGGAAAATGGCGTGATTTGGGAAGATGGATCTTTTCAACAGGTTGATGCAGTGATTTGGTGTACTGGATTTAAAGCGACTTTAGACCATTTAAAGCCACTTGGAATAGTAGAGGAAAATAATACGATACTGGTTGAAGGAAGCAGATCAGTCAAACAATCTAACCTATGGTTAGTAGGATATGGTGAATGGACCGGACCTGGTTCAGCGACACTGGTGGGTGTTTCAAGGGCAGCGAGAGCCACAGTGGATGAAATCGTTGCTTATCTACACGAAGTTGATACTAAAAATTCTTTAGAAAAATAAGCTATCTACTCCCTTAGATGATTTTAAAGCCAATTCTTTTACTTTCATGCTTCAGCTATATCAGGTGAGTTAAAGTAATTCCATTTTCATAATTTTAGTCGCCCTACCTAATTATAAATACCAAGCCTTGAATAGATAAAAAATCTATTCAAGGCTTTAGTGTCATCTCAATAAAAGTACAGGTTTTATTGAGCTTGACAACAATTTGGTCGTCGTACTCCCAATAAAAAACTGGCGTATCTTTGAGTGACCATATGCACCAACCACCATCATATCAATAGCGTTTTTCTCTTGGTAATCTAATATTGATTTATCGACATCACCTTCAAGTACGATATCAATTACATTAAAACCATTATTTGCAAGCAGCTCTTTTGCCCAAGTAACTTGAGATGTCATATCACTATTTGGCTTACCAACATATACCACATGAGCTGTCAGGGTTTTTAATAAAGGACTATTTGCAATTTTGTCTACACAAATACGTGCAGTAGGACTTCCATCAAAAGCAATTAAAAAAGACTTAGGTGGACTAAAGGGTGCAGATGTTATTAATACGGGTTTATGAAGGGCACGAACAACATTTTCAATATGGGTTCCAACTTTACTGGAATCATGCTCGGTTTCAGTTCCATGCTTCCCCATAATAAGAACTCGAATGTCTTCTTCCATTCCCATAATTGTTTCTAAAAGACTGCCGTGACGTTGAAAACTTTGAGCATCAATAGAGAACTTCTCCAATAGATAATTCTTTGCTTCCCGAAGAAGAATTTGGCCATGCTCTAGCTCAATCTTCCCCTTACGCTCTTCAAGTTCAACCAACTCATTTAGCAATGTTTCTCGACTTCCCAAGCCGATTGCACCGCTTAAATCTTGTGGTGCTTTCGCTTTTGGCTTATCAATAACATGTAATAACTTAAGCGGTGAACTAAGTTTATCGCTAAACCAAGCTGCATAATCACAAACGGTATTTGTTGCTAATGATCCATCAATACATGCAATAATTTTTGACATAATTCATCCCTCTTAGTGGCTATTTAAGCGATCTAAAGCATCTGGCTTATCATGGATACCAAACTTATCGACTAAGGTTTTGCTGGCTTCATTCATTCCAATAAGTTCGACTTCTGTTCCTTCACGTCTAAACTTAATGACCACTTTATCTACGGCAGCGACCGCAGACACATCCCAGAAGTGAGCCTGGCTAACATCAATCACAACTTTTGAAAGTGCTTCTTTGAAATCAAATGCAGAAGTAAATTTATCTGCTGAGCTGAAGAACACTTGACCTGTTACCGTATAAATACGGGTATTTTCAGGTTCATTAAATTCGGACTGAATTGCCATGTAGCGTTCAATTTTATTGGCAAAAAATAATGCAGAAAGAAGTACACCGACTAATACGCCATAAGCCAAGTTATGTGTTGCAACGACCACGACGACTGTAACGATCATCACGATATTGCTAGAAACTGGATATTGGCGAATATTTCGTAATGAATCCCAGTTAAATGTTCCGATTGCTACCATGATCATGACCGCAACCAGTGCAGCCATTGGAATGACTTTGAGCCAGTCACTGATAAACACCACCATAATTAACAGGAAGACCCCAGCACTAAATGATGATAAACGGGTACGTCCACCAGATTTCACATTAATAATGGATTGACCAATCATGGCACAGCCTGCCATTCCGCCTAAAAAGCCAGATGCGACATTGGCAACACCTTGTCCTTTACACTCACGGTTTTTATCACTATTGGTATCGGTTAAATCATCCACAATTGTTGCGGTCATCATAGATTCAAGCAAACCGACGGCTGCTAATCCCAGTGAATAAGGCAAAATAATAGCTAAAGTTTCAAGATTTAAAGGAATATCAGGAAGTAAGAAAATTGGTAGCGTATCTGGTAATTGCCCCATATCGCCTACGGTTCTTACATCTAAACCAATGAACAAGGCAAAGAGCGTAAGGAGGACAATACAAATGAGAGGAGAGGGTAAAAGCTTCCCTATCACTGGGATATAAGGGAATAGATAAATAATAGCTAAACCTCCAACTGTCATCGCATAGACATGCCATGTCACATTGGTGAGTTCAGGCAATTGAGCCATAAAAATTAGAATAGCTAAGGCATTCACAAAGCCAATCACGACTGACTTTGATACAAACCGCATCAGAGCACCTAATTTTAGATAACCTGCTAGGATTTGAATAAATCCTGTCAAAATTGTGGCTGCTAATAAGTATTGCAGACCATGGTCTTTAACCAGTGTGACCATTAATAAAGCCATTGCACCAGTTGCAGCAGAAATCATACCAGGGCGACCACCTACGAAAGCAATCACAACTGCAATACAGAATGAAGCATATAGCCCGACTTTAGGATCGACACCTGCAATGATGGAGAAGGCAATTGCTTCAGGAATTAGAGCCAAAGCAACAACAATACCCGCAAGAACATCCCCGCGAATATTGGAGAACCATTGTTCTCGAATAGTGGATAACATGAAAATAGCCTATTTTTTTAAATTTTAGGAAAGGCTAGTGATGTGATATATGACACACAAGCTACTACACCACATCACTAGACAGTGATGAGTTATTTACTGAATTAAGAGGTAAATAAACTTATGGTGGCGTAAGTGTCATATTAAGAAAGATATCTATTTTGGAGGATTTCGGGGGCAATGATAGCAGCTAGGTCCTTTTATATCCACCCTAGCCGCAATTTGAAAGAAAATATAGGACACTTCTGCAAATAAAAATTTGAGTCAATGATGTTCCCTTGAAGAAATGGATTTGAACAACCATCAAAAATAGCAGTTAAAGACAGCTACTTTTATTTTGTACATGCTTATTTTATTGGGATTGCGCTTAAGTGATATAAATTTTACAAAGGGTAGATAAAAATTGATACTTTTTCTTAGATCAACACTTTAGTGTAACTTTAGAGCATACTTTAAAGTTACACAAAACATCTATATGAAGACTAAAGTCCAAATTAGTGTTTATGTTGGTTCAATGTATTACATTTCGTATTTTCTATTTGTAACGTAATTTCAGTAATATTATGATTATGTTTTAGAACTTCTAAGGCCTTTTGATAGAGTTGATCTGTATTGCTATTCGGAGCAACCAAATGAGCAGTTAAATGAATATTTCTTGAGGATATAGCCCAGACTTTCAACTGATGAATCCCTTCAACGCCCTCTAGCTTCAATAAATCATTTCTTAACGACTCAATATCAATCTCATCAGGAACTCCTTCAAGCAGAATATGAATACTTTGTTTTAATAAAATCCAAGTTCGAGGTAAGACCCAGAAGCCAATTAACACAGCGATTACGGTATCAACCCACATCCACTGGGTAAAATAAATAACTATTCCTCCGATAATCACGCCTATCGATCCTAGAGCATCACTAAGAACTTCTAAATATGCACCTTTTATATTTAGACTTCCTTCAGCACTAGCAGAAAGGATTTTCATTGAAATCAAATTTATGACCAAACCAATGACCGCGACAATCATCATTCCAACACTTTGAATTTCAGCAGGATTCGTAAAACGTTGATAAGCTTCATATACAATATATATTGCTACCACAAAAAGCATCACCGCATTAAACAGAGCCGCTAAAATTTCAAATCGCTGATAGCCAAAAGTTCTTTTATCATCTGCGGCTTTTTTACCAATTTTGATAGCGGCAAGAGCAATAGCTAAAGCGGCTACATCAGTAAACATATGAGCTGCATCAGATAACAAAGCCAAACTTTGGGTAATAAAAGCAGCGACAACTTCTACTATTAAAAAAGTGGTCGTTAAACCTAAGGCAACCATTAACTTCTTACTATTTTCTTCAGTAACAACCGCATGGCTATGATCATGATGTTCTGACATAAAATATTTTCCTTATTCTATTTATGATGAGCAGAGATATTGGATAACAGCCAATATCTCTGCTGTAAATCGACTAATCTATTGGATTAAGAAACTTTCTTTTCATTTATCCAACGATAAAGCACGGGTAACAGCACCAAAGTTAGTAATGTTGAAGAGATAATCCCGCCAATCACTACGGTTGCCAGTGGCCGTTGAACCTCAGCCCCTGTTCCGGTTGCCAGCGCCATTGGTACAAAACCCAGTGAAGCCACACAAGCTGTCATCAACACTGGTCTTAAGCGCAAAATAGCCCCTTGCCACACGGCTTTATGCACTGGATATTTGTCCCTTAATTCCTTAATAAAGGTCAGCATTACCAGTCCATTGAGGACTGCAACACCAGATAAGGCAATAAAGCCAATTCCAGCTGACATCGATAATGGAATATCCCTTAGCCAAAGGAACAGCACACCACCGGTCAAGGCAAAGGGTACCCCGGTAAAGACCAATAGACTTTCTTTGACATTGTGAAAGACCGCCATCAGTAAAATAAAGATAGTGATTAAAGCCAGTGGAATCACGATTTGCATCCGTGCTTTGGCTGAAGCCAAATTTTCAAACTGACCGCCATATTCTATCCAATAACCACTTGGCAAAGTGTATGCTTTGAGCTGTGTCTGTACATCAGAAACAAAAGACCCTAAATCACGCCCTTCAACATTCGTTGTAACCACAACTCGGCGTTTACCATTTTCTCGACTGACTTGGTTGATTCCTTCAATGGTCGAGACTTGCGCGACATCCGACAATAAAATACTGCCACCATTTGGAAGCTGAATAGGTAACTGGGAAACAGATGCGACACTACGGTCTTGCTCTCCAAGACGGATAACAAAATCAAAACGACGATCGCCTTCTAAAATCTCTCCCACGCTTTGTCCACCAATACTTGCAGCCACCACATCCTGAATAGATTTCACACTCAAGCCATACTGGGCAGCTAAAGCTTTATCAATCTCTACATTGAGTAAAGGCAGACCCGAAGTTTGTTCAACTTTCACCGCACTGCTACCTGCGACTTGCTGAATGATTTTCGCGATTTTTGCAGCCTCAGTATTCAAAACCTGCATGTCATCACCAAAAACCTTCACCCCCACATCACTGCGTATACCTGAAATCAGTTCATTAAAACGTAGCTCAATAGGCTGAGAAAACTCACTGTTATTGCCGGGAATTGTCGCAAGATAAGCTTCCATTCGGGTTCGAAGTGCATCTAGGCTTTCTTTTGAATCTGGCCATTCCTCACGTGGTTTCAGCATGATATAACCATCGGAAATATTCGGTGGCATCACATCTGTCGCCACTTCAGCAGTCCCGGTACGGGCAAATATAGCTTTAATTTCGGGAAAGTTTTTCAGTAAAAGCTTTTCGGTATTTTCCTGAATACGTAAAGACTCTTCCAAGCCTGTGCTTGGAGAACGTAATTGCTGTACCGCAAAATCACCTTCACTCAGCTGGGGTGCAAACTCACTGCCAATCTTCGTGCTGAGCAGACCCGTAATGACCAGGAGACAAATGGCAAAAGTTAAAACCACCGCTTTGTAATGATAGGCTCCATCCAATATCTGTTGATATCGGGTTTTGAGCCAGATCATCCAACGGCTTTCCGTTTCTTTGATCTCCCCTTTAACCCATAAAGCAACTGCAGCGGGCACAAAGGTGATCGATAAAATAATAGCTGCCACCAGTGCGAGAACAACGGTTAAAGCCATCGGATGAAATAGTTTTGCTTCTACACCACTTAAAGCAAAAATCGGCAAATACACCACCAAAATAATAAGCTGACCAAAAATAAGAGGACGACGTGCTTGGCGGGCAGCCAGAAAAACTTCCTTAAAGCGTTCACTTTGTGTGAGAGGTCGTTTTAACAGTTGCTGTGTATGGGCTAAACGCCGGATACAGTTTTCGACAATCACCACAGCACCATCGACAATGATGCCGAAATCGAGTGCACCTAAACTCATCAGATTGGCACTGATATTTTTCTGTGCCATCCCGGTTAAGGTAAACAGCATAGAGAGTGGAATGACACAGGCAGTAATCAAGGCAGCACGGATATTCCCTAAAAACAGGAACAGAATGATGATGACCAGGATTGCTCCCTCTACCAAGTTTTTCTGAACGGTTTTAATCGCCTTCTCAACCAAGGTAGTACGGTCGTACACCGGTTCAATCACTACCCCTTTAGGCAAACTATTCTGAATATCTTGAAGCTTGGCATCCACAGCTTTAGAAACAGTCCGGCTATTTCCACCCATCGCCATCATGGCAATCCCTAAAACGGTTTCTTTGCCGTTATAGGTTGCCCCACCGGTTCTTAAATCATGCCCAATAGAGACTTGCGCAATATCACCAACCCGAATTGGGCTGCCATTTGGGCTACCCAGCATGGTGTTCTCAATATCAGAAAGCCCATTGAATGTACCCGGTACACGTACCGTCAGTTGCTGACCATTGTCTTCAATATAACCTGCACCTCGGTTCTCATTATTTTGCGCTAAAGCCTGTTGCAGTTGTTCTAATGAGATATTCAGTTGCTGCATCCGGTTTAAATCGGGAGAGACCACATAGGTTTTTTCAAAACCACCAATACTGTTGACCTCTGCAACTCCCTTAACACGTTGCAGTTGAGGACGCACAATCCAGTCCTGAATCTCACGCAAATCCATCGGCGTGTATGCAGTTCCATCCGGCTTTTTCGCATTCGGATCTGCCTTCAGTACCCATTGATAAATCTCACCGAGACCCGTAGAAACGGGGGACATCGTCGGTGCGATTTGTGCAGGCAACTCAGATTGCGCCTCCTGTATCCGTTGGTTAATCTGCTGACGGGCCCAATAAATATCAGTCCCATCTTTAAAGACAATGGTGACTTGAGAGAGTCCATAACGGGATATGGAACGGGTAAGCTCCAGATCCGGAATGCCAGCCATGGCATTTTCAATGGGATAGGTAATCCGCTGTTCGACTTCAAGCGCAGTAAAACCCTTGGCTTGAGTATTAATCTGGACTTGGGTATTGGTAATATCGGGTACAGCATCAATCGGGAGTTTCTGATAGCTATACACCCCGACCGCAATCCAGGTACAGACAAAGAGCAACACCCAAATCGCATTTTGTATGGAAAACTGAATGATTCGTTCGAATAAACCTTCTGGTTTTGGCAGATCAGAATTAATGTTCATGGCCTGCCTCGTCTTTTTCTAATTCAGATTTCAACAAGAAACTGCCTTGAGCGATATACTTCTGCCCTTCAGTCAGCCCAGAAATCACTTCAAGCCATTGTCCATCACTTGAAGCCTGCCCCAATTGCACTTTCTGTGCTTTTAAGTGGACTTGACCTTTTTGTTCTGAATCTACGATGAAAATACTGTCTTCACCTTCAATACTTTGCAGCGCAGACTTTTGAATCCGAAGGGCTGATTTTGCTGTAGCTTCCGGAATCAACACTCTCACTAACACATTAGAACGCAACTCAGTAGCTTGCGCATCGAGTTTTGCGCGCACCACCAGACGCCCTGTTTGTACATCTGCCTGAGAGGTTAAGCTTTGTACAGTAGCTTTATAGATTTGATCTGAATCATTCACTTTAAAGTCAATTTTTTGCCCGGCTTGCAGTTGACCTGAGAATTGATTCGGCAAATTAAACTCAAGCCATAAATCTTTCAGCTGTTCAATGACAAAGAGCTGATTAGCCAGTTGCACATTTTCACCGACCACAATATCTTTTTGACTGATCACCCCAGAGATCGGTGCTTTAATCAGAAAACGCCCATTGTTATTGCCACTTGCACCTAATGCATTTAAACGTGCTTGTGAGGACTGGACAGTAATCTGCGCTTGACGGTAGGCATTTTCGGCACGCTGGTAATCCTGTTTGGCAGAAATCCCCTGTGACCAGAGTTGCTGTTCGCGCTGGTAATCTTTACGGGCCAAATCCAGATTCACCTGTGCCATACGCAGATTTGCCTGTTGGTCGATCAGTTCAGGCACGATTAGTACAGCCAGCGTTTGTCCTTTTTGCACGCTCTGTCCTAAAGCCACATTGACCTGCTCGACATGACCACTAAAATTAGGCGATATATGCGCTTGTTGATCGGTATTCACCACCAATTTACCTGGCAGGGTTGTCAGCTTTTCAACCAATCCTGTGGATGCAACAGCAACTTTTAAACCTTGTTCAACCATTTGTTGGCTGGTCAGTTGTATTTCGCCTTCTTCAGCATGTCCTTCTTCAGAACTATCTTCATCAGAATGTTCGGCATTTCCCTCATCATGACCATGCCCCTCAGATTCAGTTTTTTTTGAACTTAACCAAATAACCAGACTGACCAAGACCGTAATCAGAATCAAAATTGCAATCATGAGAGACTGGGATATTTTTCCGTTTTGCTTGGCGTTCATTTTATCGTGCTCCCCCATTGATTAAATTTTGCGATGCTTCGACTGCCTTTTTATTCAGTTGTGTATAGGCATCCGAACGGCTAATTTCTTCATAACTTGTGCCAATACTGAGTGCCTCAGCTGCGAGGGCAGTTTGCCAAGCTTGACGTAGAATTTGTAATTGACCCAATCGAAGATTCTGCAGTTGGGTGGTTGCTTGCTGAACGTCGGTAATGGACAGTTTCCCTGCCTGAAACCCTTGTAAAGTACGGCTCTGAACTTTGGTCGCCAAAGTAACTTGTGCTGTTGTGGCATCGAACTGGCTACGTAAACCTTTGAGCTGATGCATGCTGTTGGCAATATTGAGTATTTGTTGCTTCAGCTCACGCTGCTGCTGTTGGTTCAGCAATATTTGCTGTTGCTGGACCATCGGGATCGCATATTGCTGGCGGTTGAAAATATTCAGTGGAATAGCCACGCCGATTGCCAAAGTCGTATCGTTGCTTTCATTAGGGGTTTTGCTACGTTTCATGCCTACATTTAAAGTCGGATTGGGACGTGCCTGAATTCTTAAATTTTCAATTTGATGATCCGATTGCTGAATGTTCAAGGCATAGAATTTTTCTAGCCACCCTTCAGCAATATACCGTTGCACAGTTTGGAGACTTTGCTCTGGCCAAGGGATAGCGGTTTTATTCAATTGAAGATGTGAAGATGTTTCTCCCCCCCACAAATTAGACAGCTGACGACCGGCAGCTTGTTTATTCAGCATCGCTTGCTGATAAAGTCGTTGGATTTCTAGCGCTTCAATTTGGGTACGCTCAAAATCAACCAGGGCAATACTGCCTGCCTGATAGCGTTTCTGGGCACTGTCCAGATTGGCTTTACTTGTTTTTAACTGTACTGAATAAGCAGACTGCTCAACCTCAGCAAGTGCAAATTGCGACCATGCAAATTTAACAATCAGTTGGCTTTGTGCCTTCCATAATTGCTGTTGCAATTGGATTTGTTGATTCGAGGTATTGGCAATCACCCGGTTCAGCTTACGCTGACCAAATAGATCTAGAGGTTGACTAACGCCAACATTGAATTCCTGTTCTTGACCTGAGCCAAAGCCAGACTGTTCTAAACTTATACTTGGATTCTGCCATAACCGACTTTGCTGAATATTCAATTCAGATATTTGCTGAACTTGTTGCCACAGCTTGTCTTGAGTCTGGTAACTTTGTACTTTTGCTAAAGCGGATTCAAAGCTGGTAACGTTTTCAGCATAGCTATATTGCATAGCCGCTGCACATATACAAGCAACCAAGCTATGACGCAAGAGTATAATTGATTGTGAAGACATGATTTTTCCCACTTATTTAAATAATAAAAGTGGTGGGAATGTTTTAGGCTACCCCACCATGAGCGGGGAAAATTTGGGAGGTGGGCTTTGTTGAAACAGGTCAGGAGCCTGATAGCTGTTTTTCCAATGAAATTGTGGATTCACTTTAACTTCAGAGCTTGGATGAAACACATCTACTTTTTCATTTTGTACAATCAAATGCGTCATCGATGGTAGATGATCTTGATGATCTTCACCGATTTCTAAATCGCTACTGAATGTTTTTATGTTTTCTGACTGTCCATTATGATCGTGTTGACGACTATCGCTGGCACACAAGGTATTTTGGTGATGACCAAAATGATAACTCTGCTGTGATTGAGGCTGTTGTTCATGGACACAAAAGGCCGCCGCCACATTCCAAAAGCTTTGGAACATGAACAATCCAACCAAGACTGTAATCCATGTAGTAGAACGCATCATCATAACAATCGAAAAATTTGTACCAAGTATAAGGCTTAGAGCCACTCCAAGGTCAAGCTTAATAAATTAAATTAAACATTCAATGAACACTGAATAGCCGGCACTTTTGCAAATTTACCTTGTCTCTATAAGCTCACATCAATTTCAGGTAAGAATAACAATAGATAGTGAACCGTACCGGGTTTGTCGGAGACTTTTTATTTAAGTTAGGCCACCTGACCTAACGGGTTAATCTTATCATAGTACATTGCTTCAAACTCAAAAGGCGATACATAACCCAATGCGCTGTGTACACGCTTTTTGTTGAACCAATCTACCCAATTTAATGTCGCAAGTTGTACATCCGCTAAACCTTGCCAGTCTGCTTTTAAATATTCAATCACCTCTGTTTTGTATAACCCATTCACTGTTTCAGCCAAAGCGTTATCGTATGAATCACCGGTCGTACCGACTGATGCTCGTAAATTTGCTGCTTCTAAACGAGTAGATCTCGCTTTGCTCGATGTTCTGGGTTTTCAGCAATATCTAGTGTTCGATAATAGGTAGAAGCTGAGATCGGTAAAATCCTACAAATCGCCTCAACACCATATAACGCCTTATTGTTATGGATGAAATCCACCATTATTTGTGTGGGCGGTCGAGCTCCGCCTGGGCGAAAAAAGCGGCTGCTTTACGCAGAATTTCATTGGCACGCTTTAATTCTTTGATTTCACGTTCCATTTGCTTCATTTTTTCTTGATCAGAGATCTGTTGTACTTTGATAGGATTTTGCTCATCTAAATGCTTTTGATGCCAAGCACGAAGTGTTTCAGGAGTACAACCAATCTTAGGCGCAATAGCTGTGATCGCAGCCCAATTAGATGGATAGTCTTTTTCAGATTCAATCAATAATTGAACCGCTCTTTCTCTGATTTCAGGGGTATATTTTAATTTG
The DNA here is from genome assembly GCF_013417345.1 of Acinetobacter sp. YH16032. Classification (NCBI taxonomy): domain Bacteria; kingdom Pseudomonadati; phylum Pseudomonadota; class Gammaproteobacteria; order Moraxellales; family Moraxellaceae; genus Acinetobacter; species Acinetobacter sp. YH16032. The sequence continues at coordinate 16,510 of NZ_VPEE01000017.1, forward strand.
GTCATCGGAACATTCTCTCAGAATACTGAGTCTCCGACAAACCCGGTACGGTTCATTGTGTTTTCACATAAATTTCACTATCTGAGAACTATTTTAGGTGGAAAGTAATAGTTGAAAGTTTCTAAATTCTTAAAATACAGGGGTATAATTAAATGGCTATAGAATTTGTTTCCAAATCAAAGTTACCTACTGCATTTGGCGATTTTGAAATTATAGCATTTCAAGACCAAAGTACTGGTGAAGAACATATTGCTCTTGCCAAAGGCATGGGTACTATTTCTAATCAACCTGTACTCGTTAGAATTCATTCAGAGTGCTTAACAGGTGACGCTTTTGGATCACTCAAATGTGATTGTGGCCCCCAATTACATTCAACCATGAAAATGATTAATGATGCAGGTCAAGGTGTGATCTTATACTTGCGCCAAGAAGGTCGCGGCATAGGACTAACCAATAAAATTCGAGCTTACGCCCTTCAAGACCAAGGACATGATACTCTTGACGCCAATTTATTATTAAATTTACCAGCAGATGCTCGTAAATATGATGTGTGTACCATTATGTTAGATTATTTAAAAATAAAGAATGTAAAACTCATTACAAATAATCCCCTTAAAATTAAATCTTTAACTGATTTAGGAATTAATGTTGTTGAACGTATTCCTTTAAAAGTTGGTTTAAATATCTTTAACAAAGCTTATCTTGAAACAAAGCAAAAACGCATGTCACATCTATATGATAATAGTGATTTTTAAAAAGCGATCACTTTTAGAAAAATATCCACGTATAAAGTTCCATCTCCCTTTCGGGAGAAAGACAAGATAAAATATTGTTTTATATTCAATTATGGTTTTAAAGAAGATTTATGAAAGCTGCCTGACTATTCTTTATTTTGTCTCAGTATCTGTGCAAAAACCGTCACTTTTTCTAAAGTAGCATTCATTCCCTTATTAAAAAAAGTATCGACAAGCGCTGAGCCAATAATAATAAGATCTACTTTATTGGCTAGTGCTTTAACATGGCTTTCATTTTTGATCCCAAAGCCAATTGCAACTGGAATATTAAAAATTGGCTTAATTTCAGTTATCTTTTTCTCAAGATTAGATAGATTGAAGTCTCCTCCTGTTAAGCCATTTTCTGCAACATGATATAAAAAACCTGTCGCGCGCGCTGAAATTTGCTCTAACCTTTCAACTGGGGTCGTCGGCGCGGTCATTGCAATTAAATGCATATTTTTTTCATTTAATTGCACCTCAAATTTTTCTCGATATCCATATGGAGCATCTAAAATCAATATTCCATCTATAAGATTTTCTGTTTCAGCGATAAGTGTCTCAAAACCATATTGCATAATCGGATTTAAATAAGTCATGAAAATTATTGGTGTCTGGTCATCATGCAGCCTGGTTACTTTTACCAACTCAATGGTCTGTTTTACCGTTTGACCTGCATCTAAAGCCCGAAGATGCGCTGCCTGAATGATCTCTCCATCTGCCACTGGATCAGAAAATGGAATACCCACTTCAATAATGTCAGCCCCTGCTTGACCCAATTGGCTTAACAGACGACAACTTTCTGTAAAATTAGGATCTCCAGCAGTAAAATAACAGACCAGACCGCTTCGATTTTCCAGTTTCAATTGCTCTAATTTTTGATCTAGACGGTTCATGCTGTAGCTCCTGCAAGATATTTTTTGACCGTGTTTAAGTCTTTGTCTCCTCTGCCACTTAAATTGACAATAATGATCTGTTCTGGCTGCATTTCTTGAGCAAGTTGAATCGCATATGCAATCGCATGAGAACTCTCAAGAGCAGGAATAATACCCTCCTGTTGACTTAAAAGCTGAAAGGCATTTACCGCTTCTTGATCGGTGATCGCCGTATATGTAACACGTCTTGTTTCAAACAGAAGACCATGCTCAGGACCAACACCAGGATAATCTAAGCCAGCTGATATAGAGTGCCCCTCTAAAATTTGCCCATCTGAATCTTGTAATAAATAAGTTAAATTGCCATGCAGCACACCGACTTGACCCTTGCAAATAGAGGCGGCATGTTCACCGCTATTTGTTCCTTTTCCACCCGCTTCAACGCCAAACATTTTGACATTCAGGTCTTCTAGAAAAGGATGCATCAACCCTAATGCATTTGACCCCCCACCAACGCAAGCAACTAGAGCATCAGGCAGCTTATTTTCTTTCTGGAGTATTTGGTTTCTGGCTTCTAAACCAATAATTTTCTGAAATTCTCTGACCATGGTGGGATATGGATGAGGGCCTGCACCCGTACCCAATAGGTAATAGGTTGTATCCACATGACGAATCCAGTCACGTAATGCTTCATTCATGGCATCTTTTAAAGTCCCACGCCCTTTTTGAACACTCCTGACTTCAGCACCGAGTAATTTCATGCGCTCAACATTCATTTGTTGGCGCTGAATATCTGTTTCTCCCATAAAAATGGTACATTTCATCTTAAACAGCGCGCAAACCGTTGCTGTTGCAACACCATGTTGCCCAGCACCCGTTTCTGCAATGATTCTGGTTTTGCCCATAAATTTGGCTAATAAGATTTGGCCTACACAATTATTGATCTTATGCGCACCCGTATGGTTCAAATCTTCTCGCTTGAAATATATTCGAGCGCCGCCTGCATAAGCTGTTAGGTTTTTTGCATAAAAAAGAGGACTAGGACGACCAACAAAGTCCGTTAAAATCTGCTGATATTCAGCCCAAAATTCAGGTTTGTGCCGAACATTATTAAAGGCTTGCTCTAATTCTTGAAGTGCTGGCATTAAGCTCTCTGGCATGTAACATCCGCCAAATTTACCAAAAAATCCTAAGTCATCAGGACCATTACCTGTATAAGGGGTTGTCATCTCATATCTCTTTTACTATCAAAACTTGTTCGATCTTAAAATATTTTCATTTTTCTGATAATTGATATATTTTGAGCTTATGGTGTTAGAAAATTTTACAACATGAAACGCAGAACATTACCTCCTCTTAATGCTTTAAAAGCTTTCGAAGCTGTCGCCAGAAATAAAAGTTTCAGCTTAGCTGCCGAAGAATTATGTGTCACCCATAGTGCGATTAGCCATCAAATAAAGCAGTTAGAAGAATGGTTGGATAAAAAATTGTTTATTCGACATTCCTCGACCATCTCTCTGACGGTGGATGCCGAAGAATTATCGCTCGTTTGTATGGAGCTTTTTAATCGTTTAGAACAATGTGTCTTTGAGTTAACAAATAAAACTTCAGAAGTAGAAGTTGTCATAGGCGCTTCTCATAGTTTTATGGCAAATTGGCTGATTCCTCGATTAGAAAAGCTCGAAGTCATTTATCCCAATATCCATATCAAATTAATGACATGTAATGACTTAAAATTGTTAGAAAAAGAGAAGGTTGACATATTGATCAATAGCGTCAGTGAGCATCATCTACTTCCCAACTTTTTGAATAAATATCTGTTATTTCCCGATAACATGGGTCCTATTTGTAATCGTGAAATAAATCTTCTTCATTCCGTAAATGATCTTTTAAACTATCCATTACTTCATACCCACTCAAATAAAAGTGCATGGCATACATGGTTTGATCAGTTTCAAATAAGCTTTTGCCCAAAATCCAATGACCGTTATTTTGATAGTCTGAATTTAATGATAGAAGCTGCCGTGTCTGGGTTAGGAATTGCCATAGCACCTCAAATTCTAGTAGAAAAAGAAATGTTAAATGGAAAGATCATTGCCCCTTTTGGTTTTATCTATTGTGACTATAATTTTTATGCAATGGTCAGAAAAAATAATGAAAATCGTGATGTTATGAATATCATTAATTGGTTAATGGCCGAAGAAAAAAGTTAAACATTTAATCTTTGATTTGAAAAATTCTATTCAATTGCTCATCTATAACGTCTATTTCACATTCTATTCACGCTGTGCTGCCTAAGGTATAAACATACACTTCTTACGGACACTGTTGATGAGACTTGTAAAAACACTAATTGCTACAGCCTTATCCTTGCCGCTTCTGTTGTTAGCCGGATGTAAAAGTATTCCCAGTTATTCAGCCGATTATGCCCAATCCAGAACCGGTATTCAGGGGATAGCGCTGGATCAGGCTAAAGCTCAGGATATCGGCCTCCGCTTTACCTCAGCCTTTAATACCTTGGGCACACCGGAATTTGTGGAAAATGCTGGAGCACTGTATGCCGACCAGCTGTTTATTAACGATACGCTATCGCAATTTTCATCCCGTCAAAATCTACTCGAGCACTTTCAAGGCATGAACAAACGGGTCAGCAAGGTCAGCGTCAAGCTGTTAAACGCTTCTTATCATCAGGACTCTGCCTATGTGCACTGGCATATGGCCTATGATTTTAAATTGTTCGGCACGACCCGCAGTATGGACTCTTACGGTATCAGTGAAATCAAGATCAACGAAAACAACAAGATTATTTTCCAGCAGGATTTCTGGGACCCTGCGAATGGCCTGTACCGTTCCCTGCCTTATGTTGGAGGAGTCTACTCATGGCTACTGCCTTTCAAAAAATAGCGATTAGTACAGCGTTAGTGATGGGATGTAGCTTCTGTCCATGGGCACAGGCACAAAGCCTGAATCAATGCGGCAATGGTCCGCTGATGGTGGGTCAAAAACAGGTCGGTATGGCCAGTTATTTTGCCCAAAACTGTAGCCAATTCTGGGAAAAACAAAATATACAGATGGACTTTTCCTATACACAGAATATTCCGGAATGGGCATTTAAGCGTGCGGCCACACATTTACTGAAACGTAATGTTAAAGACGCAAAAATACATGCTCTATTCAACCCAATCACCGATTTGTATCGTCCGGTCAGATCAGGCGACCTATACCGTTTAAAATACAACCATGCTACACAGACCCTGAGCTTATCCTTGAACCAGCAAGGTTTAGGGCAGCTTAAACATCCTCTGGCACAACAATATTTTAATATATGGCTGGGTCCCCAGCCATTTAGTGCTAAATTAAAACAGCAATTATTAAATTAGTATCTGCCGCTATGTCGAAACATTTTATCCTGATGGTTGAAGACCATTATGAACTGGCATCTACCCTATGCGAGTTTCTGGAAGAACATGGCTTTGTGGTCGATCATGCCCGCAATCTGAGTGCTGCTAGACAATTACTGAAACAGCAACGCTACCATATCTTGCTACTAGACATTAATTTGCCTGATGGTTCTGGTTATGAATTGTGCGAGTGGTTACGCAATGAAGAGGGGTTGGACTTACCTGTCTTGATGCTTACCGCTCGGGATACCTTGGATGATAAACTCAAAGGTTTCAATTCCGGCACGGATGATTATCTGGTCAAGCCCTTTGACTTTAACGAGCTGGTGGTTCGGGTCAAGGCCCTGATCAAACGCTCCCTGGGTGAAGTATCCAACAGTCGTCTGCAAATTCATGACCTAATTTTGGACCCCGCAACACAGCAACTAACTCGAGCTGGCCAGAACATTGAATTGCCTCCAATTCAGTTTAAACTTTTGAAGCTACTAATGCGACATTCTCCTAAAGTACTGACCAAACAGGAAATTATGATGCAGCTTTGGGGTGACGAAGAGCCAGAAAGTGATGCTCTGCGCACTCATATCTATAATTTACGCAAAATGGTCGATAAACCCTTTGAACAAAAGCTGATTCACACCATATCCGGGATTGGTTTAAAGATTGCTTTCGAAGATGAAGCCTAATTTAGGTACACAACGACAATCAGTCCAGTGGTCATTGCCAGGTCAACATTCTGATGGGTGACAATATAATATTGCCTGTCAAACAGCTCCACACGCCAACCTAGCTGTTTGCATAGCTTTTGCACCAATTGCAATCCAATGCCATGCCCTTTGATTTCCAGTTGTAGCTGCTGGCCAGACAGTTCCTGAACCTTAGAATTGTTAGGTAAAGGCATGCCGACCCCATTGTCAGCAATCAGCACTTTATTTTTTTCTAGAATCACATCAATTTCTGTGCCCTGTGAATAGTTCAGTGCATTGCGCAGAATATTACCAAACACCATTTTGGTCATGGATGGATAAAGTTTACGCGGCTGTTCATCGAGGTCTTTTTGCAGGTCTATCTGCATGCCTTTGTTATGACTGACACTTTCCAGATCCTGCACCAGATTGTCCAGACATTCTGAAAGCATGGTCGGTTCAGCAGTTAAAGTATTGGTGGTATTGCGGGCAATGGCCAGCAAGGTATCGACCAGCAGCTGCATGTCTTCAATGGTGTTATGCAGGCGGGTAAAGGACTTGTTGTCGCCATAGCGTGCCTGACACAGCTGCACATTCCCTTTTAAAATGGTCAGTGGCGTGCGCAGCTCATGGCTAACATCTCCGGTAAATTCACGCTCACGCTGAATAAATTCGCTTAATACCTGATGATATTTTTCCAGCGCCTGCTTGAGGTATTCAGCTTCCAGATTAGAGTCGGTGCGGATGTCCTGAAAAGGCGAAGCCTGATTTTTCTGATGTTCCCAGTCGATATGTTCTAGCGCATTGGCCAGACGGGTAATCGGGGAAAAATAGCGCCGGGCCCGACGGTTCCACCACCACAGCACACTATATAGCACAAACAGGCTGACCATCAGCGGTGCCAGACCAAACAGCCATACCAGCTTGTTGACGTTGCTTTCGCCAAAGACCAACAGGACATGCTGTCCGTCTTTTTCACCATACACGGTCATGCGCTCCTTGCCATCGACAAAATGCCGATTCACCCCTTGCTCAAGTGACATATTCTTAAATTGGGAGGGTGGCACAGTGTTCCAGCGGTAACCATACAGGTTTTTGGTATCGGGCAATTCTGCGGCAGGATTACGTTCTAATCGCTGCCAGTAGTGTGACATTTCCTGTTCTAGCGCCGTTCTGAGCAAAGAACCTTTAATCACCCAGGCACTGAAGCCAATCCCAATCACCACAGACAAGGCAATGAATCCGATTTGCAGCCAGTAATAGTGGTTAAATACCTCACCCAGAGGATGATCGTGTTTGTCCCTGAACAGCTTTAACATTGGTGCATTCCCCGCTGGCCCATCCGATTCGCCATTCAATTATACGGTTTTCTTTTTAAACAGAAAGTGACCGATCACCCACTCGCGTCCATGCTCATAACCGAACAGCTCGGCACAGGCCATAAAGAAAATCCGCCAGCGTTGCCACCAGATTGCGGCATCCGCGCCATAAGTTTTTTCAAACAAGGGCTTTAGCTCGGCCTGTTTAGCATCCATATTTTCTAGCCAAGCATTTGCGGTACGTTCATACTGCGTACCCGCCCATTGCCAGTGCTGCTCTAATTGCAAATGCTGCTGGAAATGTAGAAAGGTCGACGCTGCCGGCATCAGTCCGCCACTAAAGAAATATTGCGACATCCAGTCGAATTCATTTTTCACTTCAAACGGATAATGCAGGAAACGGTGACAGAAAATATGGCACCAGAGCAGACCATCCGCTTTCAGCCAGCTGCTGATATTTTCAAACAGTTTCTGGTAGTTGCGCACATGTTCAAACATTTCCACCGAAACCACGCGGTCAAAGGACGCGGGTTCCAGTTGCAGCACATTGACGTCGCAGGTGATCACCGTCAGGTTCTGCAGTTTTTTCAGATGCGCCTGTTCCTGAATATACAGGCGCTGGGTCGAGGAATTCGACACCACCGTAATGTGAGCCTTGGGATAATGCTCGGCCATATACAGACTCAACGATCCCCAGCCACAGCCAATTTCCAGAATATCCTGTCCATCTTTTAACTGTGCACGCTGGCAATAGCTGGCAAGTGCCGCTTCTTCCGCCTGATCCAGCGTGGTATGAGTGTGTTCAAACAGGCTAGCGCTGTATTTCAGACGCTTGCCAAGCACCGCCTGGAAAAATGCGGTGGGCAGTTCATAGTGCTGTTCATTGGCTTTGTCAGTCTCGATGGCAATCTCGCTGCTTTTTAGCATGCTCAGCACATCCATATAGCGCTGGGCAGCCAATGGAGGATCAAATCGCCCTTCCTGTACCAGGCGTTTTTTGCTTAAAGTACGAATACCAGCACGGATCACCGCATCAGGCAGTTTGCCGCTTTCGACCAATTTTAAGGATTGTTGAATCATAAAGTCCATGTAGTTACCTACTCTTTGGGTGGCCACGGAATAAACATTGAAGTTCGTTGTTGGTAGTCTTTATAGTTATCGCCGCGATTTGCCAGCGCCTGTTGTTCACTAAAGGGAATCCCGGTGATGTAGTACAGAAACAGCCACATCAACAGTGGATATAGCCATAATTCATAGATGCCTGCCGCCAGGCCTAGAACTGGATAGGCAAACCAGTGCAGCCATTCAAAAAAATAGTTCGGATGGCGTGAATATTTCCACAGCCCTCGATCCATAGTTTTACCCGTATTGTGGGGATTGAGCTTAAAACGGAAAAGTTGCTGGTCAGCAACACTTTCCCCAATCAGTGCCAGCAACATGATTATGCCCGCCACAAGTACTGTAGGAGTGGTCCAGTCATTCCACTGCTGGGCTGGAATGTTCAGTAACTCCAGCATCGGGTAGGAAAACAACACCACAAGGCCGGCCTGAAACATGAAAAAGGCCAGAAAACCAAGATGTTGGTAATCGCCCATGGCCCGGCGCATATTCGCATAACGGGTATCTTCCTGGGTTTCATTGGCATAACGACGTAACAGATGCCAAGTCAGGCGTAAAAACCAGATGCCACTCGCGATTCCCAAGAACATGCGCACCAGCAGTGGTGCAGTTTCCATGACCCAGGCCGCAATGATGACATTGAGCGCAATATTAAAACTCCAAGCCACATCGACTAGGCCTGCTCTTCGGTTATAGGTCACCAGTAGCCAGCTACAGAACATAATAAAAACATTCAGCACCAGTAAACTCAGTAGCATGTCCGTCCTCCTATTTTTCTTGGATTAGTAGGGCACTGGCTTCAAACAACAGATGCACATCACTGATCACACCTTCCCTGAAACCACCTTCGCAATAACACAGATAAAAATCCCACATGCGGATAAAGCGCTCATCAAAACCAAGTTGTAGTACCTGATCACGCTGCTCCAGAAAACGCTGACGTCAGCAGTTCAGGGTTTGTGCATAGCTCTGGCCAATATCTTCCAGATGCTTGAGACGCAGTTTCTGTTCGGAAGCGGCTTGGGTCATGACACTGATACAGGGGATAAAACTACCCGGGAAGATATAGCGCTTGATGTAGTCCACGGTATTCAGGGCTTTGGCATAGCGTGCATCTTCAATGGTGATGGCCTGGATCAGGGCCAGACCATTCGGTTTTAGTAGCTCACGGCATTTATGAAAATAGGTCGGCAAATACTGCTCACCTACCGCCTCGATCATTTCAATCGACACCAGTTTGTCGTATTTGCCTTCTAGTAGGCGGTAATCTTTTAGTTGTACATCAACGCGATGTGACAGTCCGGCTGCAGCGATTCGGGCCACGGCTTCATCATACTGGGCCTTGGAAATGGTAATGGTGGTGACCTTGCAGCCATAATGCTGAGCCGCATAAATAGCAAAACCTCCCCAGCCACTGCCAATTTCAACTAAATGATCCATCGGTTGTAACTGCAGTTTTTGGCAAATCAGTTCTTTTTTATAATCGGAGGCCTGTTCCAGACTCATGCCCGGTTCTTTAAATACCGCACTGGAATACATCATGCTGCTATCCAGGAACAGCTTAAAAAAGTCATTGCTCAGGTCATAATGCTCGGCAATATTTTTACGGCTGCCATCAATTGAGTTTTTGCAGGATTTGTACCAGGTCTTTAATAATAACTGGCTGGCCTTGGCCAGCGCATTCTGGTTCATCCGGTCCAACACATCGCGGTTACGTGCCAGAATGCGAATCACATTAACCAGATCTTCACTGCTCCAGTAGCCGCGAATAAAACCTTCAGCAGCACCGAGTACGCCACTACGGAACAGCAGATCCATCAGCCTAGCATCATGCACCTGAATCACGGCATACAAATCACTGCTCTCTCCGACAATCCCGTTTCAGGCGCCTTTAAAAATCAGCTGACCATGACGTAATTTCAGCAGGTGGCGCAGTACCACCGGCAGTGTGCTTTGCTCTCCCATGAATAGTGTCTTCATCGCAATGTGTTTCCTTTTTCTTTTTTAGGATGTCGGTAAAACGGAATTTTCTTTTTCCATAAATGAAAGGCGTGCAGATAAATTCCGCTGACCATCCTGAAGGGTTCAAGAACTTTCAGTACAGCATAGCGATGCTGCTGTGAAGGAACCGTGATGGCCTGCAAGGAAAATTTCAGGGTGGCATCGAATTGCAAGATTCCCTGCTCAAACAGCTGCATATGAATCACGTTCTGCCGATCCGAAAAGCTGAATCGCCAGCGATAATCCAGCCCCATCGGCATGAATGGCGACACATGAAAGGCCTTCTTGAAGTCAAACTGGTGACTCTGGTACGGCGTATATTCAGTTGCATTGTACCGGCAGTCGTGGATATAGACCTGACGTTCATTCCACGGTGTATTGGTAATTTCGCTCAGCACAAAGATCAGTTGGTCGGTGCCATCAAAGACCAGATAAAACACCACAGAATTAAAGCGAAAGCCGAGTGTACGCGGCAGAGCCAAGACCCGGATGGACGCGGCATGCGCTAACAGGTAGTTTTCCCGCTTGATCAGCAGACGTGCCACCTTCTGCCTAATCGAACCACATTCCATGGTCAGAAAATCCCGTTCATCCAGGGTCAGGAAATTCCAGTGTTTGGAAGACCAGAGCCAGGATTTTTTGGTAAAGCTTGAGAGTTGATCCGGATCAAACCATAGATAGGTCAGTTGGCTCTCAAAAGCATGGGCTTTGGGCAGGTAACGGCGATGCCGGATTTCGGCAGCGCCAATCGCCAATGGATACATCTGCATTATGTGCTCCTAGGCTACCTACTCAGTCTGTTGCAATAGCTGATCGACTACCCGTGATGCGCTACGCGCCCCATCTTCGTGAAAGCCCCAGCCCCAATAAGCACCGCAGTATGAGGTCCGGTTCTGACCATTAACTTCGGCCCAGCGTTGTTGTGCCTCAATCGCTGGTGCATCAAATACCGGATGGCGGTAATGCCGTTCTACCCAGACTTTTTTCGGATCCAGGGTAAAATTAGGATTCAAGGTGGCAAAGACTTGGGTTTTGCATTGCAAGCTTTGTAGCTGGTTCATCCAGTAACTGAAACCATAGTGAATGCCATTGTGCTGAAATGGCGTTTGTTCAGTTGCCTGACTCGGGGTTACATGCACATGCCAACTGGCCCATTGGCGACGAGATTTGGGCATGATGCTGGTATCAGAATGCACCACCATGCGGTTATCCTGATAGCGGAAATTGCCGAGCACGTCCAGCTCCTGCGCGGACGGATCTTTTAGTAACTTCAGGCTGTCATCAGCATGGCTGGCAAATACAACCCAGTCAAAACGTTCGCTGCCCTGTGTCGTTTCAACCAGCACATCATTGGCACTCCGGGATACATTCAGAACACCCGTTTTGCGGAAGGTGATATTCGCCTGGGACTGAATCGCACGAACATAGCGAGCTGATCCCCCCTTGACCGTGAGCCATAAGGGACGGTCTTTCAATTGCAACATGCGATGGTACTGGAAAAAGCTTACCACGAACTTATAAGGAATCTGTCCAGCTTGTTCCACCGGACAAGACCACAGCGCTCCACACATCGGATAGAGATGTTCCTGACGGAAGGCTTCGGAATAGCCATGCTGATTCAGATATTCATCAATACTGAGCTGTGCATCAACCTGCTCGACATCCAGATCTTTATTCGCCGCATAGAAACGGAACAGATCCGACAACATCGCGCGAAAATCCGCCTTAAAAAAGTTTTGCGGTCTAAACAATAGCGAGAATTTTTTTGACGGATTGTACTGCAAGCCGCTGACCTGATTATTCACCGAAAAGCCCATGTCACTGCTTTGTGATTGAATCCCAAGTTCTTTCAGCATGGCACAGAACAGTGGATAGTTATGCTCATTAAACACAATAAAGCCGCTATCCACCGCGACCTGTTCACCGTCTATGTTGAGCTGATGGGTATCGGTATGACCGCCGAAGTAGTTATTCTTTTCGAAGACGGTCACGTCATGCACTTTGCTGAGTTTCCAGGCGGCATACAGACCGGAAATACCCGAACCAATAATCGCAATTTTCATGATGATTCCTTCGATTGAATTGTTTGAGTGCCTGCTGTAGCGGATTTTTTCTGTTTTCGAACTTGAGCAATTTTACTGACTTCATATATCCGTGCCGGAATGGGCTTAATTCCCCAGACTAGTCCGAACCAGGACATGAGTTTCAGCAGGTAATAGGTCACATCAATCTGCCACCAGTAAAAGCCCTGTCGGGTGCTACCAGCATAGTAGTGATGATTGTTATGCCAGCCTTCGCCTAAGGTGATGAGTGACAGAAATAAATTGTTACGGCTGTGATCATCCGTGTCAAAATCTCGGCTGCCATAATGATGCGCCACTGAATTGATACACAAGGTGGCATGGATCAGTAACACGGTAGACACGACAAAGCCCCACACTAGCAATTGCAGACCTGATGTACCAAGTTGCGGCCAGGTGATGGCCACCCACTCCCCGAGTGCATAAATTCCTCCCGCGGTCAGCAGCACCACAATTAAACTGAAGCGGTCCAGCCAGATCAGTTCCGGATATTTCAGCCAGTCCTTGATCACCTCTTTACGCGTAGCAAAATTATATTCATTCAGAAACCAGCCGACATGGCTATACCAAAAACCATGCGTGGATGAATGCGGGTCTTGCAAGGTATCGGTATAGCGGTGGTGATAACGGTGATGAGCTGCCCACCAGAGCGGACCACGCTGCGCACTCATGGTGCCCAGTAATACAAACAGGAACTGTACCGGGCGCGAGGTCTGAAAAGTTTTATGCGACAGATAGCGATGAAAAAAAGCCGTGATGGAAAACATGCGGATCAGGTAGAACAGCAGCATAAAGCCCAGTGCAAACCATGACACACCCACCCAGAACACGGCGAGACAGGCCAGATGCAGCAAAATAAAGGGAAAAATACGGACCCACTGAATCTTGCTGTTTTCAGCCGTCAGTGTTTCAGGCTGTGAGGTTGTAGACCAGCTATCTATCCATCGTATCAGACTTTTCAACATGGACTCATCCTAATTTTAAGTGACTGTCTTTATTCTATTTGATGTGTCTAATCAGTCAGATATGAATTTTCTGTGAAGTGAAAAAAAAGCCGAACTGTAAGAGTCTAGGCAGTTCGGCCAAAGGGTAGCAGATTAATGCGGTAATTTGATTAACTTTGTGATGTCGTAACCATAGTGTTTCGCAGTCTCCAGATACGACTGGTAGGTGGCTTCATCCAGTTGCGGTTCACGCGACAAAATCCACAGGTATTTACTGCTTGGTCCACCTACTAGCGCCACTTTATATTCCGGGTCAACTCTTAACACCCAATAATGACCTTTGGTAAAAGGCATCCAGCGCAAACCTGGGGGTAAGAAGCTGACCTTGAGTTTGCTGTTCCCTTCATTTTGTGGATAGGCAATACCTTCAGAGCTGATCATCTCGCCATTGGCAATACGGCAGCTATTTAATACCCCCATAGTCTGGTCAGCATTGACGCTATATTGTGCCGAGATATCCGATACGCAGTTACGCTGAAAATACATCGGTAAATGCGCGATTTCATACCACTTTCCCGCATACTTTTGGATATCGACCTGGTCGACTGCCTGAGGCGCAACCGTTTCTGCTTGTGTAGTAAAGTTTAAGCTGATTATCGCCAGCGTTGTCGCTGCAAAAACAGACTTGAATAGCATCTTCATTTTTAAGCCTTGTTTGATTCTAGGCTTAAGATAACTCAACAGCATGTGAACAAAGCGTGAAGACGAAATGATGTGATTCAGGAGGAGTGCTGCTAAAAAAGCCCTAGACTGGCTTCCGGGTTAAAGCCATTCTTTGCTGTCATCTGCCACAGGGGTACCATGCATCACATGCTGAATCATGGCATAGGCAATACTGCCCTTGAAGGGAATCTCAGGTAACTGATCAAACTTGAAAAATTGCGCGTCGCTCAGTTCATCTTCCTGAATCTGAATCTCACCCGAGTGATACTCTGCCCTGAAGGCCATCATCAGGTTGCTGGGAAACGGCCACGGTTGGCTGGCCAGATATTGAATATTCTTGATCTGTAACCCGACTTCTTCCAGCGTTTCACGGCGTACTGCCTCCTCCAAGGTTTCGCCGACTTCAACAAATCCTGCAATCAGGCTGTACATCTGAGTTTTATTGCGGGCATTTTTTGCCAGCAGAATTTCATCTGTACCCCGGGTAATGATGGTAATCACACAGGGATTCACCCGGGGATACTGGTTATAGCCACAGGATGGACAGACCATGGCATAATGGCTGGCGTGCTGCTGGGTGGCATGGCCACATTTGCTGCAAAAGCAGTGATTACGGCGCCACTCCAGTAACTGTACGGCACGGCTGGCCTGTTCAAACTGCGGCCTGCTCCAGACCTGCACCAGTTGCCGAATCGGGATTAGTTGATAACCCTCGGGTACTGGTTCATCTTCTTTTAGATCCCGTGCAATGACCTGGCCATTTTCAGAGAGGTCCAGGTCGTGCTGCAGTCTTTCCACTTGCGGCAACTGGAAATGATCATCCACCAGCAATTGCTGCTGTCTAAAAATATATGCTTTTGAATGCATGCTCATTACAATCCCCGGATTAAAAAAAATCCCATACAGAGGGGTGTATGGGACAAAACTAAGGAAGCTTACATGGAGTAACTTCATGGAAGATACTAGGCGCACGCTGCCTGAATTACAAGCATAATAATTTGTATCTTTTTGATTAAAATCACATAATTTTCACACCAATTATGAATTCAGAAATCATGCAAAGTAAGTTTCATCAACTGGCTTTAGCATTGTAGAGATGAACAGTCTTTTATTGCAGCAATTATGATTCCTATGCGATGTCAGAGGATCATGTGGTCGAGTTGAATTGATTCAACATACGGGTTGATCTTTATTTTCACAAAAAATTGAACTCTCTGAATTTACACTGCGCTATCTTTCATTGGGTCTGGAATAGCTATGCGTTTCGGTTTAATTCTGGGTGATCAGCTTCATCATCAGCTTGCTACACTCAAGACACTGGACCGTACCCGGGATGTGATCCTGATGGCCGAAGTTGTTGAGGAAGCCACTTATGTCACCCATCATCCGCAGAAAATTGCCCTGATTTTTAGCGCCATGCGTCATTTTGCCAAAGAACTCAAAGCAGAAGGCTGGCGTGTACGTTATCATGATTTTCAATCCGGCAGTCCGATTCGTAGCCTGCTGGATTTTGTGCAGGCACAGCAACAGCAGTTCCCCGTCACAGAACTGGTCATGACCCAATGCGGAGAATACCGTTTGCAGCAGCAAATTGAACAGCAGTGGAGCCAGCATCTGCAACTGCCGATACAGTGTCTGAATGACGAGCGTTTTTTCTGCAGTCCGGAGCAGTTCCGGCACTGGGCCAGCCGTTACCAGACACTGCGTATGGAGTATTTTTATCGGGAAATGCGTAAGCAGACCGGCTATTTAATGCAGGGACAGCAGCCGCTTGGACAGCAATGGAACTATGACAGTGCCAATCGCAAGGCCTGGTCAGGCAGTCCGCCATTGACCGCACAACTGCACTTTGAACGCGATCAGATTGATATGGATGTACTGGAACTGGTTGAACGCGAGTTTTCCCATCACCCCGGCAGCCTTGACGATTTCCGCTGGGCCACCACGCGCAGCAATGCCCTGCGTGCATTGGAGCATTTCATTACCTACAGTTTGCCGCATTTTGGCGATTATCAGGATGCTATGGTGCAGGGAGCAGACACACTGTTTCACAGCCTGCTCTCACCCTATTTGAACTGTGGCTTGCTGCTGCCCCGAGAAGTCTGTGATGCGGCAGAAGCGGTCTACCATGCCGGTCATGCACCGTTAAATGCAGTCGAAGGTTTTATCCGGCAGATTCTCGGCTGGCGCGAATATGTCCGCGGGATTTACTGGCTGTACATGCCGGAATATGCCAGCCGCAATGCCCTGCAGCACTCAACTCCGCTGCCGCAATTTTACTGGACCGGCCATACCCGGATGAACTGTATGGTGGAGTGTTTCCGCAATACCTTTCAGCATGCCTATGCGCATCATATCCAGCGTCTGATGGTGACCGGCAATTTTGCCCTGTTAACTGGTATAGACTCCCAGCAGATCAGCGAGTGGTATCTAGCAGTCTATGCCGACGCCTATGAATGGGTAGAACTACCGAACACCTTGGGCATGGTGATGCATGCCGATGGCGGATTGATGGCCAGCAAACCCTATGGGGCTTCGGGCAATTATATCCATAAGATGTCGGATTACTGCAAGCACTGTAGCTACAATGTCAAAACCCGTACCGAACCGGACAGCTGTCCTTTCAACAGCCTGTACTGGTATTTCATGATCCGGCATGAAGCGACATTCCGTACTCATCCACGTATGGGCATGATCTATCGACAGCTGGACAAGCTTAAAGATCGGCCGCAGATTATCAGCCATGCCCAGCAACTTCTTAGCCGGATTGATGAGTTATAAACCATGAAAAAACAGCATCTTCCTGAAAAAATCTGTATGCACTGTTTGCATCCTTTTACTTGGCGCAAAAAATGGCAACGCTGCTGGGAGGAAGTCAGATACTGTTCTGAACGATGTAAACGTGAGTCCAGACAGCGGTCAAAATCAAACGCTTAGAAACGCTTGTATTGCCGTGAACAATAGGCCCGTATCACGTCGGGTGAACGCAGTTGCAGATGTTTAGTTTTTCGGCCGGTGACGCGTTCACGCCACATTTTAAAACTCGATGCTTTCATATTTTGCCGCATCAAGCGGATCACCGCCGCTTCATTTAAACCATACTCACATAAAATAGCTTCAAAAGGAGTTCGATCTTCCCAAGCCATTTCTATAATTCTGGATAAGTCTTCTTCAGAAAATTGATTCATACTATTCTCGTTTTTAATCATCATGAAGCGTCAATAAGCTTTATCGACTTTAATTTGACTAAAAGAATAACAGTACAATCATGAATTTTTTGTGATTTTTCTCTAGTTTACGGACTCAGCACGAATAAAAGGGCTAGTTAAACTAGCCCTGTTAAGTCTTAGTTACCTCTACTCTATAAGTCGAATATCCATAAGGACTTAAAAGTAGAGGAATATGATAATGGCTGACACTTCCATCTACCTTAAAATTACAGGAACTTCAGGAAAGAAAGTATCTTGCTTATTTTTTTAAACCAGTCCTCAGTTTTAAAAGTAACTTTCTCTGTACACGACAAATTTCACAGAACTCTTATCCTATCAGGCATCTGCCTTCTTAAAATTGCCAGAATTTCCTTAAACTCTTCTTTTTTTCCAAAACCAATCAAACGTAGAATAGCCATTTGAACATAGTCCAAATCGTAGCGAAATAAACTCATTGAGAGTCGTCCATGCTTCTTTATTTTTATCGCTTTTTTCCGATCATGTTGCCATTCACCTGTGAATTAGCACCAACAGAAACTGATAGCTAGCACTGCTATCAATTTCTTGACTCGTCTAGGGTCTGTTAAACGAGTATTTTCAAGATTGAATCCTCGTCCTTTGAGACAACTGAATAAGGTTTCAATTTCCCAGCGTAATGCATAATCCTGAATAGCATTGGCATTAAACTGAGGAGAAACGACGAGTAAAAGCTCTCCATTTTCTAACTGTAGTGCACTCATATATAGTTTCACCCGACCAACCAAAATCCGTCGTTTACGACATTCAATTTGACCAAGTTGAAGATGGCGAAATAAATCACTAATTTTATGATTCTTCCCTAAATGATTGGTGACAATGAAGTTTTTTAACACGAATGCAGAAGTTGATGTCTTGTTCAATTAACCATGTAAACCACTGCTCACCGATAAACTCTCTGTCTGCGAACACATTCACAATACGGTCTTTACCAAAAATGGATATAAAGCGTTGAATCAAAGCAATCCGCTCTTTCGTATCTGAATTTCCACGTTTATTAAGCAATGTCCAAACGATAGGTATCGCTATTCCACGATAAACGATCGCAAGCATCAGGATATTAATATTTCGTTTTCCCCATTTCCAATTGGTTCTATCTAAAGTCAGTTGCACTTTGTCGAATGAAAATATATTGAAAATTAACTGAGAAATTTGACGATAATCGAAATACTGATCTGCAAAGAAGCGTTGTATACGTCGATAAAATGATTGTGGTAAGCACTTGATGGGTAAGGCTTTAGATGCAGAAGAAAGATTACATGTCTGTTTTACAATTAATGCAAGCATAATCATTGTAAAACATTTTACATGTGACTTGTTCCACTTTAGATATTTGTTTAAGATGAGATATAACTCATTGAAATTTGTCATCATATTCGTCGTCAGAAAACAAGTATTATGCCATTATTTCAATGAGTTATCTTTTTTGTCGTGTACAAAGAATCATTAGGCAACATTGGATTGCTACATCAGAATAAGTTTGATTTCGACCTTGCTTGCCCTTTGCTTGTGCATACTACTGAGTTTTTGAATCAAACCAAATGGCAATATTTCCACGATTAATAAGTGCGCGGTTGTATGTAGACCAATTGAGAGCACGGTAAATTTTAGGTGTGGGCTTATTCATTTGAAAATTATATTGTGGAATAAGCCCTTAGCGATAGGTTCGTGCAACAAAGCCAATTGAAACTGAAAGATTATACTGTAACTGATAATTACTGAATCAATTTTATGTATCCATCATAAATCAAAATGAGCTGTTTATCATAATTATTTGACTCAAAATTTGAGCCGAATATACACTATATTCTCATCACATTATTTAACTAGAAGAGTAATCATTATGTATGGTGATTGGATATGGAAACAAGTTAACTGGACAGCCTTCACATGGGATGACTATAAGATCCTACCTCTAACGAGACACATCCATCAAAAGGTCGGTATTTTACTCGGGCAAAGTCAACATAATCCTGAAAAAGAACACTTAACATTGGATAACTTAATTGCCAATCTTGTTTCTTCTTCTGCTATTGAAAATGAGACTCTCAATGTCTACTCATTACGATCGTCTTTAGCAAAACGCTTAGGTGTATCTCTAGAACAGCCTTATCCAAGCTCTGAACGTTCTGATGGATTGGCAGATATTATGTTCGATGCACTGAATAACTTTAACCAAGATTTGACGATTGAAAGATTATTCCAGTGGCACCAATGGCTCTTTAATGAAACTGATTGGACAATGCAACGGATTCGTGTTGGTCAGCTACGTGGACATGAGCCAATGCAAGTGGTTTCTGGTCGTATTGAGTATCCAACTGTACATTTTGAAGCCCCACCACGAATTGGGCTAGAGCAGCGACTTAATGAATTTATTGAATGGTTTAATGCAAGTAAATCCAATCATTTGCTTGATCCAATTATTCGAGCAGGTATTACTCATCTGTGGTTCGTAACTCTCCATCCTTTTGACGATGGTAACGGACGTATAACACGAACACTAACCGACCTTGCCTTAGCGCAAATGGATCAACAAAGTATCCGATTATACGCAATGTCACCTGTTATTTTGAATAAGCGAAAAAGCTATTACGAGGTACTTGAAGCCACGCAAAAAGGTGATTCTAATATCACTGAATGGCTATTTTGGTTTTTAGAAGCTCTTAATGAAAGTCTAGAGCAAACTTTAAAACGTATTAACAGAACACTTTTTAAAAGTAATTTTTGGAAAAAATACTCTGAAATTGACTTCCATGAAGGACAACGTAAAGTCTTAAACAGACTGCTAGATGGTGGTGAAAATGGCTTTGAAGATGGTATCAGTGCAGCACAATATCAAAAAGTTGCGAAAGTCAGTAAAGCTACAGCCACTCGCCATCTTACTGATTTATTAGAAAAAGGCTGTATTGTGAAATTAGAAGGTGGTGGGCGCAATACCAGATATCAAATTCATGCTTCATTGAATTAAATATGTAAGCATCCGGTGAACCCCATTGCCAAGTTTTAACGAGATTCATATGCCTTACAAAAAAATCTGAGATGGCGTCAATTGAACTCACATTTTAAACCATTGATTTCAAATATTAATTTATAATATAGAATTATATACCCAATTTTTACCCAAATTAGATTTAGTGTATTGAATCCTAAAATTAATTTTATTCAAAGTAGCTTTAGGATTTGAACTTGCGTACTGAGATTAACGCATGTAAATTGAATATAAAATGAAAAATCATAGCATTACTTTTTTATATTTCTGTTTTTCAAGTATCATTTGAGAATACAGCTGTAGGCATAAAGGTATGTTTAAAAATATTGATGCTTAAAAAAATTAGATTAGTATCATCCTCTCCCCCCCTAAGATTGTCAAAAATCTACAAGAAACTCTTAGTGTTCGTTAGACATACCACTCAAATATAATCGAAAGTAATGCTCTTACAATACTGGATACCAAAATCATTTTAGAAGGCATAACTGTTGGTGGAAATTCCGTGGCAACTTTAAAAAGTATTTATGTAAGACAACTATATTATAAAAATTAAAAAATCCATCACCTTGATCGACAAGATGATGGATTTGAAATCATTTTAATTTAACTCATATGCCCATTGAATCAGCAGTCTAAAAAAACCTGCAACAATGGCTAGACTGAGTACGCCACCCAGCCATAGCACAATAAACCACCCTGCTTGATTGAGCTTCATGATGATTCTCCTTAATGATAGCCATCATCGCCGACACGGACTTTATCGCGAAACACCCAATACGATAGTGCGGTATAGAACAAGATAATCGGGATCAATACCAATGTCCCAATCAAGGCAAATAGCTGACTACTTTGTGGTGCAGCAGCCTGCCAAATCGTGACAGACGGTGGAATGATATTTGGCCATAGACTGATGAGGAACCCTGTATAAGCCAACAGCACCAAGGCTAAGGTATAAATAAATGGTGCAAACTCCTGACGTCGTTTACAGGCACGTAATGCCAATACCGTAAACACCAACACTAAAATCGGCACAGGGCTAAAATAATACAGTTGAGGCAAGCTAAACCAACGACTAGCAATGTCTGCATGTACCATTGGGGTATAAATACTGACCGCACCAAAGATCACTAATAAGGCAATAATCAGTTTTGGCATGAGGCTAAACATATGCTCTTGTACCCGTGCATCGGTTTTAAAAATCAACCAACCACAGCCCAAAGTAGCATACAGCACCACCACCGCAATGCCGGTAAACATTGAAAATGGGGTCAACCAATCTAATCCACCACCACTATAAATACCATTGGTGGTTTCAATGCCTTGAATATATGCCCCTAAAATCATGCCTTGGAAAAATGAAGCGAGGATGGAACCCCAAATAAAGGCCTGATCCCATAAGTGTTTAGTTCGATTGGCTTTAAAGCGAAACTCAAATGCCACTCCACGGAAAATCAGCGAAATGACCATTAAGATAATCGGCATATATAGCGCAGAGAGCACAGTCGAATACACCAATGGAAAAGCGGCAAATAAGCCTGCGCCACCTAAGACCATCCACGTTTCATTCCCATCCCAAACCGGTGCGACGGTATTCATCATCACATCACGCTCTTGGCGGTCTTTCACCAAAGGAAATAAGATGCCAATCCCTAAGTCGAAACCATCGAGCACCACATAAATTAGCACCCCAACGGCAATGATCACCACCCAAATTAAGGATAAATCAATCATGGTTTTTCTCCTGCGGGGCTGCATCTAAGTCTTCATCAATGGTACTCATTGGACGATTCGACGCACGAATCACTTCCCCATCACTATGTGCTTGAGAATGAATAAACTGTGGTCCTTTGCCCATCATTTTCAGCATGTAATAAATCCCAATGCCAAACACAATGCAATACACAATCACAAAGATAATTAAGGTTAAACCGACTTGTTCTGCCGATACCGGTGACAAGGCATCTTTAGTACGCATCACACCATAGATAATCCACGGCTGACGACCGACTTCTGTGGTAAACCATCCCGCAAGTAAGGCAATAAAGCCTGAAGGTCCCATACATAAGGCAAATTTGTGTAGCCATTTCGACTCATAAAATTTCCCAGTTTTACGTAACCATGCACCCATTAGCGCAAGCAGAATCATCAAGACCCCCATACCCACCATGATGCGGAAGCTCCAAAACACCACGAGCGAGTTTGGTCGATCTTCAGGGGCAAATTCTTTTAAGCCTTTCACCTCACCATCTAGCGTGTGCGTCATGATAAGACTACCAAGATTCGGAATCCCAATTGCATACTTGGTTTCTTCAGCTTCCATATCCGGAATACCAAATAAATATAACGGCATGCCATGATCTTTATTGGTTTCCCAATGCCCTTCAATCGCAGCCAATTTGGCAGGTTGATGTTCTAAGGTATTTAGACCATGTAAATCACCGACAAACATTTGCAGTGGCGCAAGCGCTAAGATCATCCACATGGCCATGGAAAATGATTTTTTTACCAAGGCATCACGACGACCTTTGAGTAAATGCCAAGCTGCAGTGGCAGCAACCAATAGACCTGAAACCAAGAAAGCTGCCAATGCCATATGCGCTAAACGGTATGGAAAGGACGGGTTAAAGACAATTTCAAACCAATCTTGCGGCACGATAATGCCATTTTCAAAGGTGAAGCCTTGTGGGGTTTGCATCCAACTGTTGGACGACAAAATCCAAAACATGGAAATGCAGGTGCCGATGGCCACCATGAGGGTAGCAAAGAAATGGGTTTTGGGTCCGACCCGCCCCCAACCAAACAACATGATGCCCAAAAAGCCAGCTTCTAAGAAGAATGCACTGAGCACTTCATAACTAAGTAAAGGCCCTGTAACACTCCCGGCAATACGGGAAAATTCACTCCAGTTGGTGCCAAATTGGTAGCTCATTACTACGCCAGAGACCACGCCCATCCCGAACGATAATGCAAAAATCTTGATCCAAAATTGGAATAAATCTCGGTACAGAGGGTCATTGGTTCTTAGCCATCGCCACTCTAGAACAGCAAGAAAGCTTGCAAGTCCAATGGAAATGGCAGGAAAAATAATATGAAACGAAACTGTAAAAGCGAATTGAATCCGCGCCAATTCGAGCGCTGTTAAACCTAAATTCATGTCGTCACCTTATTGTGAAATTGTGTGGTGATTGCGGTTCAAACTTAAGTCTAGAACCGAAGACTTGTTTACACTGTCGCAAGCCTGTTGAGCTCTGTCAGTAAACTGTATCTCTACGCTTTTTCGACAGACGAACGTATTCAGTCTGCGGTCAACAGACAACAAAAAAATTAAATTCATGTGATTACACTATATAACGTTAATCTATGAAGTTCGATTAAAAACTTCCATACAAAACCAGTTCTAAAGTGTTAAAGGTGGGGCTCGCCCTTGGGGCAGTAGATAAAGCCTTTTCAGCGAAAAATAGACATGCCGAAAAGCGTCTTGATAAGACGTCAATCGAACCTGAATTCTATCGATAATTTCGTGCAGATTAAAATCAAAAGGAAGGACCACATCACCATAGACTTTACAGTACTGGCATTGGTGGTTTTGCCAATTATGATCATCGTGCTCATGATGATCGTGAGTCAGATGATGCACTAGTTCATGATAGGTCTGGTGAATGTGTTGGTGTTTTTCTGGGGACAATAAATTATGTGTAATAGACAGACACACCGGAACAATTTGAAATTCTTCGGGTAATAGTGGTTGTAAATATACTACGATTTGCAAAAGTAAGGTCGCAATTGCAAGACACAGTCCACTCTGTCTGAGCAACATATTCTCTCAACGTATACCAACACAAGCAATATGCTTAGAAAAGCAATGCTGGCTTGAAATCCGAGGGCTCAAGTCAGCTTTATAGAACTAATATAGCTAAAAAAATACGATCTTTAAAGTGAATATTCACTTTAAAGATATAAATATGAATATTTAAGATAAAGATGTAATCTGCGCATAAATAATTGTAGTTACAATTATTTATGCTTTAAAGAAATTCAATGGCAACTTCAGATAAGACACGCCATTTGCTTCAGGCTCAGGAAAATGCCCTGCAAGCATATTGATTTGAATCGAAGGCAAAATCAATTTGGGCATACTCAAGGTAGCATCGCGCTGATTACGCATCTGAACAAATTCAGCCTTAGTGGTACCTTCATGAATATGAATATTGTGCTGTTTTTGGGTTTGAATATCGGTTTGGCAGTGATATTCATCACGCGTCTTTGGCAAATAATCATGACACAAAAATACGCGAGTCGTTTCTGGCAATTGATACAGGGTTTGCACCGAATCAAACAAGGTGTCTGCACTACCCCGTGGGAAATCACAACGTGCGGTACCATAGTCCGGCATAAACAAAGTATCACCGACAAACACGGCGTCACCCACGACATAACTTAAACATGCCGGCGTATGCCCCGGTGTTGGGATGTTATATGCCTCGAGCTCACCAATATGAAAATATTCATGATCATCAAATAAATAATCAAATTGTTGCTGAGCATTAAACTGCTTGATGTCTAGGTTATAAATGGCACTAAAGGTCTCTTGTACCAACGCAATATGATGACTCATGGCAATTTTGCCACCCAATACCGACTTTAAATACTGCGCGGCAGTCAAATGATCGGCATGTACATGGGTTTCTAAAATCCATTCCACTTGCAAATCTTGTGCTTTAACATACGCAATGATTTGATCAGCATGGGTCGTTGAGGTGGTTGCAGAAGACGCATCATAGTCCAAGACACTGTCAATGATGGCACAGAGCTTGGTCGCTGGATCAGTCACCACATAACTAAAGGTATTAGTCGCTTGGTCAAAAAAATCCTGAACAATCGGGCGTTGCATGGTTAAGCTCCTGACCATTTACGGTGAATCAATACACCTGCAAGCATGGCAACAATAAAATACAGCACTTGATAATGCCCTAAACCAATTAAAGTGAAACTTGGTGCTGGGCAAACACCAGCAATACCCCAGCCTGCACCAAACATTAACGCACCTGTAATCAGTTTTACATCAATTTTATTGTTACGTGGTAAATCAATCGGTTGATTAAATACTGTGGTTGGCGCACTACTACGCAACGCTTTTTGGAATGGTATAAATGCCACTGTAATTGCGCCCATCATGACAAAAGCAAGACTCGCGTCCCAGTTGCCGAATAGATCTAAAAAGTCGATGACTTTTTGCGGATTAGACATACCTGAGAACATCAAGCCCACTGAAAAGAGCGAACCAAATACAAAAGCCAAAACGTTTTTCATTTTAGAATGCTCCAATCAAGTGACGAACGATATATACAGTCACAAAGCCTGCGAACATAAAAGTCATGGTGGCAATGATGGAACGTTTAGATAATCGGCTGATCCCACAAATACCGTGACCACTGGTACAACCTGAACCTAAGCGGGTACCAAAACCCACCAGTAAACCAGCAATAATCATCATTATTGGGCTAGCAGACACGATAATCTCTGGTTGTACAAAAAGACCATAAATAAATGGCGTGATGATCAAGCCTAAAAGAAACCACACTGCAGGCGTTTTAAAAATCGTCTGTGGATTCAGTACCTGCGCAATCAAACCACTGATGCCTGCAATACGACCATTCACATACAGATACCCTACTACTGCAATGCCTAACAGGGTACCGCCAAGAAACGCTATTACAAAATCATGCATAGTTAACGCGCCATAAATAATATTTAAACTTATATTATATAAGTTTGTATATTAATCAAGTCATTTTATGTTATTATCTCGACATACTTTTCTCCCTTTGCTTTTTCTCATTCAGGTTAGACGTTATGAACATCACAATCGATAACTTAAAAATTGAATTTACGCAGGTCGATACCGTTTCCAATTGCTTGAAAGTGTTATCGAATCCTGACCGATTAAAAATTTTATGTGTATTGATCCATGGCGAATTGAATGTTCAGCAAATTGAGGAATGTACCGATATTCATCAGCCGACTCTGTCACAACAATTGACCGTTTTACGGAACAATAAAATTGTCTCGACACGTCGCGAAGGCAAACAAATTTATTATCAATTAGCAGACCCTAAAGTGCTGGGCATTATGCAAACGCTGTATCAATTGTACTGTCAGGAATAAACATTTTTGTGCATGCCCTCTTGTCTGGAAGCTCAGCCAAGTTTAGTAAATCCAAAATGAGATGATCAGTAAAAACCCGGTCAGCATGGTAAATAAATTCAGCCATACGGGATGTTGGGTCTGATAATCCTCAATAAATTCTTGTTCGGTTAATGAGCGCAACCCTCGACGATATTGCAAAATTGAGGCAAAGTTCACCAATAAACCAAACACAATCACGGCAATGCCCAGCCACTGTCCATAGATAATTTTGTGCTGATATTGCTCAGAGTGCAGTAGTTGTAGCAATACATTTGATTTTTCAATCAAAAAACCAAAGGCTATCAGCGCTAAACCACTGCGATTCCATGCCAATGCCGTACGTTCCAAAGCAAACAATACCCGTGGATCTTGTAAATTTGACATTGTGCCCCCTGATGTTTAAGTGGTTGATGTTGAGCTTAGCATGATCTTAGACGGGCTATTGTGTTGGCTTGGTGAGCATCTATTTTACTTATTTTTCAAAGATTTCTTTGAGATCACTCGGCATCCCTTGTGCAGACTGGAAGTTACCCTTGCTATCACGCCAAGCAATGGAGGGTGTTGAGAAGAAACCATATTTGCCCATTAAATTTTGGTTAAAATCAATTTTTTCTGCTATCTCTACAGGAATATTTTCTGCTGGTTTAAGGCGCTTTTTGCCACGATTGACATTGATATCATGAAATACCGCTGTTGGATTTTTTGACATCAGTAAAGTTGCCACCTGAGCACGGCTTTCTTCACGAATCACACCCACTTGAACATGACGCAATTGAACCTTGCCTGACTCTACCCAAGGACGTGCTTCTTGCCAAAATTTATGGCAATACGGGCAATTGGGATCTGAGAATACATAGACAATACGTGGCGCATCGGTTTTGCCATCTTGAATCCAGGTTGAATCTTCTAATGTTTTCCATACATTATCTAAAATGGCTTTTTTCATATGCGTTTCAATTTGGCTGTTGGAAAGACTATTTCCTTGGGCATCAAACAACTCGCCTTTGATGTAATACTTGCCATCATTGGAAATAAAAATGGTATTGGAATATTGGTCTTCATGCCCCACCCAACCCGTTAAACCTTCAGGTGCAGGAATTGGTTTGACAAATTGAAAGCCTTCTTTTTCGAGTTGTTTTTTAATGGCATTCGGATTGGCACTGACACCACATGCCACCGTCAACAGTGTTCCGATAAGTAAACTGGTTTTAAGTAAAGTATTCATGATGCATATCCTATGATCAATTTATGGATTCATTTTCTTTAAGTATTGTTGCAACATCGCTTGACTGAGTTCGCCTTGATGACGCGCAATCAACTGACCTTGTGCATTGAAAAATAAGGTAGTGGGTAAACCTAAACTGTTCACTGCTTGTGGCATTTCACCCTGCACATCTAGCAGAACGTGTTTAAAACTGAAGTGATGTTTTGTGAGATAAGCACGGACGGTATCGACCTCTTCCCCTTGATTGAGCATGACAAAATGCACCTCAGGATATTGATCCTGCGCATGCTGTAATACGGGCATTTCACGATGACACGGCGGGCACCAACTCGCCCATAAATTCACAACCGTCGGCTGACCTTGAAATTGTTTTAGCGCAATGATTTCTGACGGATCTTGATGGGCAAGCTTCAGACTTGGAAAACTCAAACTTGGATAATGGCTATCTTGATACATGATTTTTTGTACTGCCCATCCTGCCCCCATAAGCATGACAAAGATCAGTAATAAAATGGCCTTGGCTTTTTTTGTCATGGCTGAGTTTTTCCACCAAAACCACGCACTTCCTGTCAGCACACCGCCTATTAGATGAAAACCTTTGTCTTGAATTTTCAGCATATCAATGGGCGATGCGAGATAAGACTCCATATTCAATCCAATAAAGATCAAGCGTGCACCGAGTAATCCGATCCAAACACTGCTCCAAATCGAATCTTGGAAACGCTGTTGGATTTCGGTTGACCACTGTTCTTGTTGCCCGATTTTTCGTCCAACCATGGCAGTGATCAGCAAAGCCAACACCAAACATAACAATGCCCATGGCAACATCAAGGGTCCAAGATGCAGTGCTTCATTCGAAATCATGGCGGTGTACCTCGGTTTAATCGGCTCAAGAGTTGCGCTGCACTAAAGGTACCCGTCAAACGTAGATTGCGCTGTTCTTGATGCTGTACATCTAAGAAAATCATGGTTGGAGGTCCTAAAATCTGCCAGTCTTTCAGCACAATATCTTGACTTGCTTCATATTCGGTTAAATCGAGTTTGATTCGAGCAACAGCATCTAAAGCTGTTTGTACATCGGCACGAGGTAACACCTCTTTTTCAATCGGCTGACAAGCCACACACCAATCGGCATACACATCTATGAGCACTGCTTGTCCTTTGACTTTATTGAGTGCCTGTTCAAGCTCAGCTTGGGTACGTACTTTTTGCCATGCGACTAATGTTGTGGCTTGTGTCGTATTCAGTTGTGACCATGCTTGCGTGACATACCATCCACCCGATATTGCGGTCGCTAAGCTCATAGCAATCAACAGCAGTTGCATCGGCATTTGCAAAATATGCGGACGTATCTTCCATAAAATGTAAACCGTGATACTAATGCATAAGAGTCCCATCAACATCAAATAAACCACACTCGGCAGTAAAGGACGCAGAAAATACACCGCCAACAACAGCATGACAAAACCGAAAGTGAATTTCAGACGATCCATCCACACGCCTGGTTTTGGTAAGTACTGTGCACCAAACACACAGGCAATCAACAATGGTAAGCCCACACCTAGACCTAGAATAAACAGGTAACTAGCCCCCATCCACGGTTCAGGCAATTGCGCAACAAACAGCAAAGCCCCTGCCAATGGCGCACTCATACAGGGTCCGACAATTAGCGCAGAGATCATGCCCATAATGAATGAACCCCATAAGGTTCCACCTTTTTGTCGTTGTTGCCATTGATCTAAACGCTGTAATACACCTTGTGGTAAAGACAACTGGAATACGCCAAATAAATTCAATGCAAACAGCACGAACATCACGGCAAACACCCCAATAAAGATGGGACTTTGTAACCAACGTTGGAAGTTATAGCCGAGTCCTGCCACAGCTAAACCCATCAAGGCATAAATCAATGCCATTCCGACCACAAAGACACCAGCAATCATGCCGGCACGATAGCCACGATGACGTTGCACTAAAATACTGGATAAGATCGGAATCAATGGTAAGGAACAAGGTAAGAATGCGAGCAATATCCCTAAACCTAAAAAAATGATCAGATTCAGTGCAATATTGTCTGTTGAAAGTAAATAAAAGAAGTACTGGTCGTTGTTCCAATCGGCCTGCTTCGTACGCTGTTCAGCATTCGTTGTAGTCACAGATTCAAAACTTGCCTGCATCATCAAGGCATCATCTAGCTCTGGCGCACTAGCTTCGCTAGGTTCTGTTAAAGCAGTCACTTCAGAAGAGGGACTTAAACCATTCTCATCCTCTTTGACTTCTGCTGTATTTGCTGGCGTTACAACTGTTACAGTTTCAGTGTTTTTCGCCTGGAGTTCTACAGGTATTGCAGTATTGGGTAATGACGACGATGTGACTGCATCTAATAATTTCTTTTGCGTTGTACTTTGCTGACTCAGCTTGCTTTCAGGCAATAATCCATCGGCATCGGTGTGAATGGTTGTACGCTGTACTGGATAACATAAGCCACTTTCGGCACAGCCTTGCCATTCGATTTTATAGCTTTGATTGGGTTGCATGGCGACAGTCGCTTGCACTTGCCCATAATGTACTTCGGTCATGCCGAAATTGGGGTCATCTTTTTGCTGTGGACGAGGCAGTTGCAGTGATAATGCTTTGCCATTTTCAATGACTTTAAGCTGATCATGATATAGATAATATCCATCAGCAATACGCCACGTGAAACTGGCTTGGTCTTGAGCTGTGGATACAGCTTGAAAAGAAAATGCTTGATCAGGGGGTAAAAAATCAGCGGATGCACTTTGCATACTCAAAATGCTGAATATTCCACACAACCCTATTAACCCTATACGCATAGATGACTTTAATACCCGACTTAAATCTATTTCAGTTGATTATGCAAAAGCATAAATTAAGGGAGCATTAACAAGATAAATCATTTATAAAATACAGACAGGAAGTCAGGAAAACGCTATGTTTGTTGTTTTGGTTGAAGATGATCCATATATTGCCTCGAGTATTTGTGCCACTTTGGATTTTTTAAATATTTCAGTAGAACATGTGAGTCATGCGCGTGATGCAGATTATTTTATCCGTCATAGTGCAGTCGATTTATGTTTGCTGGATTTAGGCCTACCGGATCAAGATGGTTTAGACCTACTGCGATCATGGCGCAGGGATCAGATTCATATCCCTATTTTGGTTTTAACCGCACGGTTGCAGACCCAGCAATGTGTTGAGGCTTTAAATGTCGGTGCCGACGACTATTTGACCAAGCCTTTTGAACTGGATGAACTAATTGCACGGGTTCATGCACTCACCCGACGTCACCGCGGTTTTTCATCGAATGTCATTCAATTTGACCACTTAAAACTCAATAAAGACACCCAAGAAGTCCTTTATCAAGATCAAATGATTCAGCTTTCACGACGTGAATACAGTTTGCTTGAAACCTTGATGAGCCATCCAAATCAAGTACTGAAAAATGAAGTTTTGCTAGATAAGTTATACGGCTTCCAAGACAGTATCGAAAGCAATGCTCTGAATGTCCATATTTATCACTTAAGGCAAAAATTGAATGCGGACTATATTCAGACCATTCGGGGTGTCGGTTATATGTTTAAAATTGCTGAGTCAATTCCATGCAAAAATCACACAGCTTAAAATGGCGATTGGTCAGCAGTCTTCTAGCTGTGATGATCGGCTTATGGAGTGTGGTGTTTGTTTGGTTGTATATCGACTTACAAAAACGTCTACAGGAGACTCTAGATCAACGTCTAAATGCCTCCGCACAAATGGTGGCACGGCTTATTCAACAATTACCACTGCAAAGCTTGGATGAGTCTGCCTTAGCTCAACAACTTCATTCCACAGACCAAGAACAATTGATCGCGTGCGAAGTATCATTATTTAGCTCTGACATCAGTGTAGGACGGCATGTGATTGCCAAAACACGCGGTGCACCGAAAGATTTAAGTCAGCAAGCGGTTGGTTTTAGTACTTGGCAACAAGGTGAGACACAATGGCGCAGTTATGTATTGCGTCGCGGTGAGATTCAAGTGGTAGCTGCAGAGCGTATGTTTCTGCGAGAATCTTTACTGAAACAAATTTTGCAATCGGTCTTAATTCCGCTGACCTTGTCATTATTGTTGTGTATCGGCTTAATTGTTTTGATTATTCGTCGGGAATTTAAAGCCTTGGATCAGGTTGCTAGTCATTTAAGTCAGTCAAATTTATCGCTCAATGAAGCAAGCCAATATCTCACAAGCTTAGATGCCAATACCATGCCCTCAGAGATCTACCCTTTTGTGCAAAATGCGAATCGCTTAGTCCATAAACTGCATCAAAGTCTTGAAAATGAAAAAGTCTTTAGTGCATATGCGGCACATGAATTACGCAGTCCTTTAACTGCAATTAAAACCAATGTGCAATTGGCACAACTGATGGCACAAAATGACGGCAATGCCAAATTGCAACAGCGTTTAGATCAAGCCAATCAAAGTATTCATCGTTATTCTGAATTACTTGAACAATTACTGATGCTGTCGAATACCGATCAATCTTTTGAACAAATCACAGCAAGCATTCAAATTAAACCTGTTGTTGCTCAGGTAATTCATGATTTAGCGCTCATTTATCCTGAAGCAACCTCTAAAATTCAAGTCGATTGGCACAGTCTTGGTGATTTAGCATTACCTGAATTTGTCTTATATGCCGTTGTTAAAAACCTACTTGAAAATGCCTTATTGCATGCAAACGCTGATGTGATTGAGGTGAGCATGCAGGAAAATACGTTTTGCATTCAAGATAATGGTACACATTTAAATGCTGAAGATATTCTGTATTTGGGGCAACGTTTCTGGCGCAAGTCAGCACAACAAAAAGGTCATGGTTTAGGGTTGTCTTTGGTCAAGATGATGCTGCAACAATATACTTACGCCGTCCAATTTGAACCGAATTTACCTACAGGATTAAAGATTACGGTGTTATCTCGAAGATAGTTGAATAAAGTTTCTTATCATTTGGTGGCGTCAATTGAACTTAAAACCTAACTCATTCATTTTAAAGCTCTTTTATTGAATAAAAAAATTCATTGACCCAATTTTGACCCATATTAGATTTAGTGCATTGAATCACTTTAAAATCTTGTTCAAATCCGAATTCAGGATTTGAAGTGACGTACGGCATTATAGCAGAAAATTACATCTAAAAATAAATGCAATGTTATAACATTACAATTAACTCATTATGATATTAATAATCACATCAACCTCAGTATAGTTCAATTTTTTAATTTGTACTTTTGCTTAGGACTCTTAGGCTTATCAGGGATGGTTCGTTCAATTAATCCAATCTCTGGTCTACGCCCCGCAAACAAATAGGCCCTCTTAAAAAATTATGAGGGCCTAGAAGGACTATGGTTACTTCAAAGTAATCATGACTGTTTTAATATGGTTCGCTTCTAATTCTGTTACTTTAAAGTGTGCACCTTGATAGTCTAAACTAGAACCCACTTCTACTGTACCATTACACTTATCCAGTATTAATCCTGAAATACTGATATAACCAGAATCTTCCTCAACTAGATCTAAGCCTGATTCTAGTTCAAGTTGATAAAGATCTAACATACCTGATGCTTTCCAAGTACGGTCATCTAACTTGACTAAATCCAGTTGTTCATCTGCATCAGGGAATTCCCCAGCAATTGCTTCAAATACATCAAGTGGAGAAATTAGACCTTGTACATTTCCAAACTCATCATTGACTAAAACTAATGATCCTTTAGAAGACCGTAAAGTATTAATTGCATCGATAACTTTCATTTTTTCAAAAATAAAAATTGGGCGATGACGTTTAATTAGAGTCTTTAATTGTTCATTATCATCAAGTACTTCTAAGATTTCTTTAGCGCGAACAACACTTAAGACTTTATCCAAACTACCTCGGCAGATGGGAAAAAGGCTATGTGGGACAGACAATACCTGTTCACGAATTTCTTCAGGTGTATCATTCATATTGATCCAAGAAATTTGACTTCGTGGCGTCATGATAGAAGCAACTGATCTTTCAGCTAAGGTAAGCACTCCCCCAATCATATAACGTTCTTCATCCGCAAATACTTCTTGAGCTTCAGTGCGTTGGGGACTATCTGAAACAGTTTCTACTTTCCCACCCATCAATTTTAAAATTGAATCTGCAGTACGGTGTCTTAGGGGAATTTTTGATTGATGCTTTGATGCATTTCGCTGGCTAAACTGATTGAATCCTTCAATTAAAATTGCAACACCAATACCTGAGTAGATATAACCTTTTGGAATATGGAAACCAAAGCCCTCTGCAATCAAGCTGATACCAATTAGGAGTAAGAAGCTTAAACAGAGAATAATGACTGTAGGATGACGGTTTACAAAGTTGGTGAGTGGTTTAGATGCAACTAACATGACAACCATCGCTACGATCATAGCTATCATCATCACATAAATATTATCTACCATACCAATTGCAGTAATAACTGAGTCCAATGAGAATACGGCATCTAACACTACGATTTGGGCAACAACTGCTGTAAAACTTGCATACACAACATTCGTTGTCACATGAACTTCTGTCTTACCCTCCATTCTTTCATGCAATTCGCTTACCGCTTTATAAAGCAAGAATAAACCACCAAATAAAAGAATGAGATCTCGGCCTGAGAACGTTTTTCCAAACACCTCAATCAAAGGTTCTGTGAGAGTGACCAACCATGAGATCGCATAAAGCAGACCTAAACGCATTAATAAGGCTAAGGTCAACCCGATTATCCGCGCTTTATCACGTTGTTCAGGAGGAAGTTTATCAGCTAAAATCGCGATAAAAACGAGGTTATCAATACCTAGTACGATTTCTAAAACAATTAAAGTGAGTAAACCGACCCAGATTCCTGGATCCATTAAAAATTCCATAGATACCTCCTTAACTCTCTAAAGCAATATTTATTATTTTTTCATTTGCTGTAATCAGCTTAAAATCATAGTCCGCCTGAGATACTTTTAATGGTATTCCTCTAAATTTTCTATGATCTTGACGTAAAGCTGAGTTCATAACCTCATTAACAAAATCCAAATCACTCATTAATTGGGCATATAGTTTGTAACCTACTTTGATCATTTTGATATTTTCAGATAGATACTGCTTCAAGGCTCGTTCAAGCTGATGGGTCGGCAATGTAACCATGTTCGCTCGTTTTCCTAAATATTCAGCTAGGTTTAGAGATAAATCTCAAACCAACGCCAGGTTCTGTAAAAATAAATTTTGGATCAATCGCATTGTCACCTAGCTTATTTCTAAGCTTAGCAACCAGAATACGTAAATAATGTGTGTTTTCAGCATGGGACGGTCCCCATAGGCGTTTAATGATCTGGGATTGAGTGAGCAATTTCCCTTCTTGACTGACCAGAAGCTCTAAAAGTTCAAATTCTTTTTTTGTTAAATTAACACTGACATTTTCAAGCAATACTTCTCGGGTTTGAAAATCAATACAAAGACTTTCACTTTCATAAGTTGATACAGGTTTAATCAATTGTTGAGAAACACGTAATAAAGCCCGGATGCGAGCCATAAGTTCATTTACGCTAAAGGGCTTAGTCACATAATCATTTGCACCAGCATCAAATAATTCAATTTTTTCTATTTCATTTGATCGGGCAGACAGCACTATGACTGGCACCTGAGATTTTTTTCTAATTTTTATCAGAACTTCTTTCCCATCCATATCAGGTAAGCCTAGATCTAAAATCACGATATGTATTTGCTCTCGATCAATTAGATTTAAAGCATCTTGTCCTCGACAAGCAGATAAGCATTTAAGTTCCTGCGCACGTAAGGCAATATTCAGAAATTTCTGAATTTGAACTTCATCATCAACGACTAAAATGCGTCCCTCAAAATTATCATCCATCAATATCACCCTTTGCATTGATCTCAAATTGGGAGAATCGCAATGTTACACATGACCCAGAAGTAACCAAGGATTTTGAAATAATGATCTCAGATTCATGTGCAGTCATAATAGCCTTGACAATAGAAAGTCCTAAGCCCATTCCATTCTTATCATTTT
Source organism: Acinetobacter sp. YH16032 (assembly GCF_013417345.1). Lineage (NCBI taxonomy): Bacteria > Pseudomonadati > Pseudomonadota > Gammaproteobacteria > Moraxellales > Moraxellaceae > Acinetobacter > Acinetobacter sp. YH16032. The sequence continues at coordinate 52,151 of NZ_VPEE01000017.1, forward strand.
TAGATTGTTCACCTCTAAAAAACTTATCAAACACAAATGGAATTTCTTTATCTATAAAACCATAACCTTCATCATGAATAGCAATTTCTAGGTGATCTTCATAATGAACATGTACTTCAATATTTTTATAGTTTGAATACTTGCTGGCATTATCTAAAATATTGAAAATTGCCTGCTCAAGAAGGGGAGCATCAACAAATAAATCACACTCCTCTTCAAGCAAATAAATATGAATAACCTGAGCAGGTCTATAGCGTTTTAAGCGACGTACCGCTGCACCAATTAACTCATCTACGCCTACCCACTCCTTGTTGAGTTTAATTGTTTCATTACCCAATTTTGTCATATTCAAGAGACTTTCAATGTACTGATCTAAACGCTCTGATTCAGTTTGCAAGGTATCCATTAGAGTCCGCTTATCGTCAGCGCTTAAATATGCCTCATAACTTTTATATGTTTCCGCAGCACCCTTAATACTTGCAAGTGGTGTTCTTAAATCATGTGATATTGAAGAGAGAATCGTAGAACGGAGGTGTTCGGCCTGAGCTAATATTTTAGCTTCTTCTAATTGCTCAGCAAGCATGGTTCTAGCCAAAACTTGTGAAATATAATCAATAATCAGTTCTAAAAATGTGCGTTCTAAATTCAACTTAGTGCCAGTACCAAGTTTATGAATATATATTTGACCAAACATTCTATCTTGGCTGATTAAAGGAAGTGAGGTCCCCTTGTCCAAAGATAAGATATCTTTCTTATCAGTTTGACCTTCTTGTATCTTGATTTTTCTATTATTTTCCTCTGCACTAGTTACAAATAAAGTATCGGATTCATTTAATTCAATCTGAGCCGTTATTCCTAAATGCTCCAATAGAAAACTTTCAGTAGTTTGGATAACTTCGCTCGATGTAAGTGCTACAGAGAGCTGGCGTCCAATCTTAACCAATAGTTCTGTCTGATGATTAGCTTTTTGCAGTTCAAGAATTTTTTTTCGTAACCTGTTCGCTAATCTTCCAGCAATCAAAGCAGATATAAAAAATGCTAAGAGAGTAACAATGCCCTGTTTAGCAAATACATCGAAAGAATTAAATGGTTGTAAAAAAAAGAAATCATAGGATATAAAAAAAATGGCTGCTGCTAAGACTGCAACAGCCATACTAAAACGAGACGCTAAATATACGACAGCTGTAAGAAAAATTAGGGAATAATCATCCACACCGAAGTAATGATCACACATCTTAGCGAGGAAAACGCTAAAAAATGTAACCACAGATGTTATTAACGCCTCTCTCTTGGAGATCTTAAATCTATTGAAATTTATACCAACGCGTGGAGATGCCATCAGTTACATATTCCAAATTAGATTTTTTCAAGTTAAAGATAGTTGCCAAAAGCGTCAAGTGCCATACCCGTAACACTTTTGACAATAAAAATATTAGTTACATTTATTTCATTTGGTCGTAAAAATTGCGTAAATTTTTAAATGGGTCTACAAACATTCAATGATATTCAAAACAATTATCAGTTATCATTTAGATAAGAATTAATACTTCGAGCTCAGTATGAACATGTATGCAGGATCTTCTGCCAGTATTTTAACAATTAAAGGTCTAAGCAAAAAATTTGGCCAACGCTTTGCTGTCAGTCAGGCAACATGGTCTGCGGATCAAGGGCAGATCATCTGCTTACTTGGACATTCAGGTTGTGGTAAAACGACAATGCTACGTTTAATTGCTGGATTAGAAACACCGACAAATGGCTCGATTCAACTTGAACAAAATATTTTATGGAATGAAGAGCAACAGATTCCAGCAGAATCTCGAAATATTGGTCTAGTATTTCAGGATTATGCCCTGTTCCCCCATTTAAGCGTGCTCGAAAATGTGATGTTTGGGTTAAAAAAATTTCCTAAAGGCCAGCAACAAGAAATGGCAGAACAAGCTTTAAAACATGTTTCAATGCACCATCATATGCGTAGTTATCCACACACCTTATCAGGCGGTGAACAACAGCGTGTTGCATTAGCACGTGCTTTAGCTCCAAAGCCGCATGTACTTCTTATGGATGAACCATTTTCCAATTTGGATCATCGCCTACGTGATCAAATCCGACAAAATACCATCCAGCTTTTAAAAAATACCCAGACTACCACCGTGATCGTCACACATGATCCTGAAGAAGCATTACAGATTGCAGATCAAATTATCTTGATGCATCAGGGAAAAATCATTCAAATTGGATCACCTAAACAACTTTATTTGCAGCCATCTACACTATTTGCTGCACGATATTTCTCGGTATTGAATGAGACCCTAGCATATTACGAAAATCAACAAATTCAAACGCTCTTTGGGCGTCATCCTTTACCAAAACATTTAACTGGCAAAGAAAAATCAATTTCATGTTGTTTCCGTCCTAAACAGGTTCAGGTCCATCATCAACCTGTTATAGGAGCAGTTGCTGCTCGAGTCATCTCATCTAGTTATTTAGGTCAAGCCTATCAGTTGCGCTTAGAAATCATCTCTGAATCGATGATTATTTTTGCCCATGTCGATGATCAATACGAATATTCAGCAAATGATCAGGTATATATCTCGGTAAACCTGTCTGCTTGTTATTTCTTCGAATCTGAAGATGAGTTAGATGTGAATAAAAGTTTTGTACAGCTTGAATACTCTATTTAAATTTGAATTAACTAGGAAATAAGTCATGAAATCAATTTCAAAAATTCCTCTCATTTTGACTGGCTTGACTGCGTTGTGTGGAAGCTGGGTGAATGCAGCTGAAGTCAACCTTTATACCACGCGTGAACCTGCACTGATTCAACCGCTCTTAAAAGAATTTACCCAAAAAACTGGGGTAAAGGTCAATACGGTTTTTATCAAAGATGGTTTACTTGAACGTGTTAAAGTTGAAGGTCGACGCTCCCCTGCAGATGTGATGCTTACAGTCGACTTCGGTAATCTGGTAGATTTGGTTTCAAATGGTTTAACACAAAGTGTTGATTCTAAAGTCCTTAACTCCTCAATACCGGCAAATTTACGCGCAGCAAATGGACATTGGTATGCATTATCCATGCGTGCACGTGCAGTATACGTGTCTAAAGATCGTGCGCCTTTGACTGCAATCTCATATGAAGATTTAGCTCATCCTAAGTGGAACGGTAAAATCTGTATCCGCTCTGGCAACCATCCTTATAACACTGGTCTAATTGCAGCCTATATCGCGCATTATGGTGAAAAAGAGGCTGAAAAATGGCTACGTGGTATCAAAGCCAACTTAGCTCGTCCTGCAAGTGGTGGGGATCGTGATGTTGCTCGAGATATTCTTGGCAAGATTTGTGATATTGGTGTAGCAAATACCTATTATGTCGGCAATATGCGTAAAGGCGACCCAGAGCAACAACGTTGGGGTAATGCGATTAACGTTGTCCTACCGAAATTTAAAAATAGCGGTACGCATGTGAATGTTTCAGGTGCCGTTGTTTCTAAATATGCACCTAATCGCAAAGAAGCAGTTCAACTATTAGAGTTCTTAGCCTCGGATCATGCTCAAGCCATCTATGCAAAAAGTGGATTTGAGTATCCAGTTAAACCTGGGGTTAGAGTTGACCCGACTATTGCAAGCTTTGGCAAACTACAAGTGGATTCTATACGCTTAAGTGATATTGCTCGACACCGCAAAACAGCCAATATGCTGGTGGATAAAGTCCAGTTTAATCGTTAATTTCCGATAAACTTACAGGGAGGCTTTCTCCTTCCTGTAAGTCCTAATTTCAATTTAATATTGCATCAGACCTATACACTTTAATGTCAAAAACAAAATCTGCATTTCGTTCTTTAATATCGCTCAGTGGACTATTGACGCTTCTCGCCTGTTTACCTGTTTTCGCATTAGTTTGGACAGCCTTACAGGGCAATAATGAGATTTGGGATCATCTGATTCGCTTTGTAATTCCAGCGACCTTAATCGATACGTTTATGCTTCTTTTTGGGGTAGGTTTTCTAACGATATTGATTGGCACAGGCAGTGCCTGGATTGTTACAGCCTATCAATTTCGTGGACGTTCAATTCTCGATTGGGCGTTGCTTTTACCACTTGCAGTACCGACTTATATTATCGCTTATAGCTATATCGACATTCTCCACCCTATCGGACCGGTTCAAAGTCTGTTAAGGGATGGTCTCGGCTTAGATATGCAACAATTATGGTTCCCAAACATTCGATCAGTTTGGGGAGGCATTTTTTTACTAAGCTTCGTACTTTATCCGTATGTGTATTTAAGCACTCGTGCCATGTTTTTAATGCAATCGGCTAGTCTAATCGAGGTCGCTCGAAGTCTAGGTCTTAATCCTAATAAGGTCTTATTAAAAGTTGCCATCCCCCTTGCTCGACCAGCAATTGCTGTAGGTACAAGCTTGGTATTAATGGAAACAATTAATGATATTGGTGCAACTGAATTTCTTGGTATTAACACGCTCACATTATCCATTTATTCAACATGGATAAATCAGTCTGATCTTGCTAGTGCCGCACAAATTGCTATTTTCATGCTGATGTTCATTACCTTCTTAGTTTTAATAGAAAGGTTAGGACGTCAGAAACAGCGTTATATGAACTCAGCTCAACGTAGTCGACTCATGCCTGCCCGACATATTACTGGCCGTAAAGCTCTACTATTATTTGGACTTGGAATGATTCCCGTAGTCATTGGATTCGTTATTCCATTTTGCCATTTAATTGTAGAGTCTTATAAGCGCATACAATATGCGGGCTTCTCGGATTCCCTATTAGAAGCTTCGGTAAATACACTGAGCCTAGCGAGTGTAGCAACCTTCTTTACGATCCTCATCGGCTTTTTGATCGTCAGCTCAGCACGATTTAGCCAAAATATATGGTTTAGCCGTATTGCTAGCCTCGGTTATGCAATTCCAGGAACAGTACTCGCAATTGGTCTGATGCTGTCCTTAGGCGCTATTGATCATGCAATCGCAGATTTTCTCGAATTCAAGCTTGGTATATCGACGGGTTTACTATTATTGGGCACGAGTGGCATCTTAATTTACGCCTACACGGTTCGTTTTTTGGCTATTTCAATTGGTAGTATAGAGTCTGGGTATAATCGTATTCATGGAGTACTTGATGATGCTGCTCGTAATTTAGGACAAAATAAACGAGGCATTTTGTGGCGCGTTCATTTCCCTTTATTGGCTCCGGCCATCCTCTCTGCTGCCTTATTAGTCTTCGTAGATGCGATGAAAGAGTTACCTGCAACACTTCTACTTAGACCGATTAATATGGAAACACTCGCGACTCAACTCTATGCAGAAGCATCAAGAGGAGCCTATGAAGATGGTGCAATAGCCGCTCTACTCATTGTATTAGTCGGCTTAATTCCCGTTATTTTACTTGCTCGAATGGGTAAAACGAATAGATAAATGAATCGAAATTCACATAAATAATCGAAGTGAAAAGGTGGCGTCAATCGAGCTCAAATCCTAACCCATTCATTCTAAATATATTTTATTGAATAAAAAAATTCATTGACCCAATTTTGACCTAAATTAGATTTAGTGCATTGAATCACTTTAAAATCTTGTTCAAATCCGAATTCAGGATTTGAAGTGACGTACGGCATTATAGCAGAAAATTACACCTAAAAATAAATGTAATGTTATAACATTACAATTAACTCATTATGATATTAATAATCACATCAAACTCAGTATAGTTCAATTTTTTAATTTGTACTTTTGCTTAGGACTCTTAGGCTTATCAGGAAGGGTACGTTCAATCACACCTGCTTGTAATGCTGGAGTTAAATAATTTTTTTGGAATGTGGCTCGATGGGACAAGTCCAATAGAGCCATAAGCTCAGTTAAGCTATATTCTTTCTGCTCCATATTCTGGATGAGACGTTTAACTTGATCGCTAACTTGTACGCTAGCTTGAGCGGTATCTTGATCGCTGGCATCAGAACTAAGTATTGCATCTAGAATCATCTGCAAAATAAACTCAATAAAAGGTGCAGAATCTGAACGATCTGTGCTCGCTTGCAATGCATCGTAATAAGCTTTTTGGTTTTGATAAATCAAGCTTTCTACAGGGATGTTGAGAAAAATAGGATTCCACTGGCTTAAGATTAAAGTTTGCCATAAACGCCCCATCCGCCCATTGCCATCAGCAAATGGATGTATAAACTCAAATTCATAATGAAATACTGAACTCTGAATTAATGGATGCTCATTACCTTCAGCCAACCACTGGCTTTGTTGCACAAACCTATCTGTAAAGGGTTTTTCAGCGATATAATTTTCAAATGAAGAAGCCTGCACACAAAATCTACCGCACAACCAATTGGCCCGCATATAACCGAGCACTCATGAGTCGCGGAAATATTGCCATTTGGTTTGATCCTGCTACGCAATGGTATGCGCCATCAAAAGGCAAACAAGGGCG
>NZ_VPEE01000152.1:0-1394 GCF_013417345.1 Acinetobacter sp. YH16032
CTTTTCTCTGATTACAAGCTCCCTTTCGATTTTAAACGGTAGGTACAGAGCATCCCGAATGGGTGCGAACTTTGGAGCTTTTGCTTTTCAAAAAGTATGAGCGAAGCGAATACATTACCAATATTTTTGCTTTTAGATTTCACAAATAGGATTACCCAAAAACTGCCCCACGAAGCGAGGAACGAGCTTCAATAGAGTACGAGCTTTAGCGAGTACCTAGGGCAGTTTGCACTCCCCTCTCGAAAGGCTTTTAATTATTTTTAAAGCTTTTAAATGCTTTTAGATAAGCTGAAAACATTGATATGAGAGGACTACAGCTTATATAAGCACACAAATTCTCTTGTATAAGCACACAAATTCTCTTGTATAAGCACACAAATTCTCTTGTATAAGCACACAAATTCTCTTGATTTACACACATAAAATATATAGTGTGTAAATACACATTAATAATAACGTGTATTTAATATGAAGAATGGTTTAGTTGTGAAAGATAATGCATTAATAAACGCCAGTTATAATTTAGAACTAACGGAACAGCGTTTAGTCATGCTTGCAATCATTAATGCAAGGGAATTAGGGCGGGGTATTACGGCAGATAGCAAACTAGAAATACATGCTAGTGACTATGCAAAACTATTTAATGTATCACCTGATGCATCCTACAAAGCCCTGAAAGATGCCGTAAATAATCTATTTAACAGGCAGTTTAGCTATACAGCCGAATATAAAAAAACAGGGAAGGTAGGTATCGTTCGCTCTCGCTGGGTAAGCCGTATTTTTTATGTAGATGATTTGGCATTACTAGAAATTACTTTCGCACCTGATGTAGTTCCTTTAATCACTAGATTAGAAGAACACTTTACAAAATATGAAGCCAAACAAGTTGCACACCTAACCAGTAAGTATGCCACTAGACTTTATGAGTTATTAATCGCTTGGCGTGAAGTTGGTAAAACACCTGTTTTTGAACTACAACAATTACGTAAAAATTTAGGTGTTGAAGATGATGAATATCAACGTATGCACCATTTTAAAAGCCGTGTATTAGAAACTGCCATTACTCAAATCAATGAACATACAGACATAAAAGCCACTTATGAGCAACACAAGAAAGGGCGTACAATTACTGGGTTTTCATTCAAGTTTAAGCAGAAACAACAACCGAAAAAATTAGATTCTAAGCGTGACCCAAACACACCTGACTTTTTTATCAAAATGACCGATGCACAACGCCATTTATTTGCAAAAAAAATGTCAGAAATGCCTGAAATGGGGAAATATTCACAAGGTACAGAAAGCTACCAACAATTTGCTATCCGTATAGCAGATATGCTGTTAGAGCCTGAAAAATTCAGAGAGCTTTATCCAATTTTAGAAAAATCAGGATTTCA
>NZ_VPEE01000153.1:0-1391 GCF_013417345.1 Acinetobacter sp. YH16032
TAATGCCAGTCAGTTAAGAGATTGACTGGCTTTTTCTTGGGTATTTTTGAGGTTTTCCTTTTACAACCCTTGGATAACTCCTCACTCTTCTCTCAGGTATAACATACCGATTAGATTTCTCCATTAAACTTTCCAGATGTTTGGGTAGATTACCTGCAGAAGCCAAAGAGTCGAATCTGAGTAAATTAAGAAGGGCAATAGATGCAATATGAAAACTGATCCTCAACGGGCTTACTTTGGCACGTTGAGCCATATATTTCATTTGTCTTCTTAGAACATTATAAGCAATCAAGACACCCCATAATTCTTGATAAATTAAGTCTGGCTGTTTGCTCCTTAAGTGCTTACCTTCCTGTAAATTGCTTTTAATTTCTCGGTAACACATTTCAATTTCCCAACGCTGAGCATATAACTTTGCCAAGGCTATAAGTGGGTATGTCTTTGAATCTAATAATGAAGTGATATAACGGCGGATTTTTCCTGCCTGCTCAACTTCAATTAAACGTGCTTCCCAGTAATCTCCTAATGCTGGATTAAGTTTTTTGGCTCTTGCTGATATTGGCATCCTGATATGAAAATCATGTGGGGAATTCCGTTTAATTATGTCATAACGTAAATTATCTTTAGCTCGCATAAGCCAGTGGCTTGATTCTCCACGTGTTTGCCAGCCTATTAAAAAATCAGCAGAGAAATAAGCTCGATCAAACAAAGTAATACTTTGTGCTGGAGGAGATAATTGATTTGCTAATGTGAGTTCACCTTGATCCATACTGCCTATTTGGGCATCTATGATTTCATGAGTATTGGTATTCACTAGACACGTGGCTCTAACTTGTGGGTAAGGTGCTACAGCAGTTTTACCTTTAGATGAGCCAAAATGATTAAAATTCTCCTTGGTCAGTGGCATAGACCAAACCACCCCGTCAACAGCACATACACTAAGACCTTGAAAGGTTGAATATTGTTGTTGTGATTCATCAAACCATGCTTGGCTGATTAAGGAGAATAAGGCAGCTAAGGGTTCTCGACCTAAACGTTGTCGAGCTTGGACAGCTGCACTAGGAACACAATAATCTGTTGTACCAAACACGAGTTTTAATTGTTCTACCACATAGCTGATGGGTTGATTGCGAAACAAGGCAAGCCCAAGAACAAGCCAAACCACGTGCTCAGCAGGTAATTTTCTCCTTCTGATCGATGCCTTACCTGTTTGATGCAGAGATGTTTCAATCCAATTTAAGTCAATAAGTTCACAAAAATGGCTAAGTGATGGGAGAGCATGTTCAAGAGTGGATTCTAAATGTTCAGATAAAGACATAAAAAAATGAGCGTATTTACATACACTCATTTTTACTACATTTTTCTAATATTTGCTTAACTGACTGGCATTA
>NZ_VPEE01000154.1:0-1328 GCF_013417345.1 Acinetobacter sp. YH16032
GATAGGTTTCATATCATCATTAAAATCATGCAGGGTATCGAAAGAGTGAACGTACTCTCGTTTTAGCTTTTGCCAGAAAGTGGGTTTTATCGTTGGTCGTTCAATCCCATTATTTTCCAGTATCTCTGAGCATTGGCCTAAGCGTTGGACGACATTCTCAATATCGTATTCTTTAGCAAGTTGTTCGACCTCGGTTGCGTATTCTCTCCAGTTCTCATTTTTTGCCTGTTCTACTGATTTTTCAGTCGCATAAAAATCAGGTTTTTTTATATCTCTGTAAGTATGATGATAAGAGTCATAAAACAAATTATTGTTATGTAGGTAAAAATCGCTTTTGTTTTCTGCTAACCATCGTTTTGTCTTGGTGAGATTTGATTCAATCTGCTTTTGATTATCAGCAGCATTGCTTTGAATGGTGTAAAACTGATTGGCAAATTCTGCATAAATATCCTGGCACCGAATGAAGTCATCATATGCGTTGTCGATCTGTTGAACCTGTTGTTCTTGCAGGCGTTCTTCTTCTAGGTTGAGATTTACTAATTCTGCTAAAAGCTCTTTTTCTTCTGCTTCGGTTAACTGAAGTTCGTTTTCCAGCTGGGTAATCTGATCTTCTAATCGACTTGGAACAATAATTTCTTGATCAAGGCCCTTGATGATCTGTTGGTATTCTCGTGCAGCATCTAAATTTTTGGCTTTGATTGCATCATTTTCAAGTGCAATTCTTGGTAGCACAATTTCAGTGTTACGTTCTTCAAGCGGTCTTTTTTGTTCCTCGTCATATTGTCTGCGAAGTGCTGTAGCTTCATGCCCTTCATGATGAGTGGGTTCAAGAAAGTCTAAGCCCTGATCCTTGTAACTCCGGTGGTCGATGCGTTCGTCTAGTCCGGCATTTTCCAATACTGTGTTTACAACATTGGCAAAAGTTGCTCGGCTGTCCTTCAGGATCTCGGGACCATGGTCGTTGAAGATTCTTTGTTTCTTTCCTAATTCGCCTTTTTCATTGATGAGTCTGGTCGTGAACATCATGTGTACGTGATAGTTTTTATTATTGGTTTCATCGTTATGTTCATGTGGTGCATGGATGCAGGCATCGACAATAACATTGTGCTTGTTCACAAAGTCTCGGCAAAAGTCATCAACGATTTTTATGCGTTCTGCATCTGTTAATTCATGTGGTAAAGCACAGATATATTCTTTGGCGAGTCGTGCATTGGCTTTCATTGAGCCATTGGCATTGAATTCTTTTTTTTCTACTGTATTCCAAAGTGTTTGACGGTCTAAAAGTTTTGTATTGGTATGTTCTGGTGCATAAATATTTTTGTATTCAA
>NZ_VPEE01000155.1:0-1302 GCF_013417345.1 Acinetobacter sp. YH16032
TCAGGACACAGGTGAGACAAGGCTTGAGCTTAATTTTGTGATTCCCAATGTTGAGCTTTCAACAGGCAAACGCCTACAGCCATTCTATGCGCCAGTCGATTTAGATCGAGTCGATCTATTTAAGCAGATCACCAATACCGAACATTCACTGTATGACCCCGATGATCCTGAACATCGACAGCTATTTTTAAATAAAAAGAATCTACCCAAAGATATTAAGGATTTTAAAGAGCAGTTACATCAACGTGTTTACCGAGCGGTTGCCAATGGTGAAGTTGCCGATCGGCAAGAATTGGTGCAATGGCTTGAATCGAATCAAATCAATGTCACCCGACAAGTAAAAAATTCCATATCCATTGAAAACCCGTATGAGGGCGCAAAACGTCCTATCCGTTTAGAGGGCGAGATTTATGAGCAAAGCTTTAGAGCTACTGGCGAATATCGACAAGAAGTACAACAACGAATTGAAGAATACAGAGGAACAACTTCTGAGCGGTATCGAGCAAACGTCACAGACTATCAGAGACAGCTTGAACACAAGAGCCAATATCACAGCGACCGCTATCCAACAGTCGGACGAGAAAATAGCCCAGAGCATTCAAAACAACGCCCAGACGGTCGAGAAGGAATTGAGCCAGTATCAAACCTTACTGCAATCGAAATTGAGCCATTTAACGAAATTAAACGAGCAAATACAGAGCCAAGAACAACAAGCCCAGAATCAAGCGGTACAGAAAAAACTTACCATTTTGAATATGGGACTGATTTCAGTAGTAGTTATTTTGCTTATAGCAATTTTCTCGCTTGGTCTCGTCACCAAAAACAAGTACAGCGAGATGCAGACGCTAAATACAGTGATCAACGAGAAGCAAATGAGGGTCGATCATTTGAACCGATCGGGAGGCAGTTTGACGATCAGCACATGCAAGCGACCAGACAGCAAAGCACAACGTCTCTGTATTCAGATCAACAAGAATGCAGGGGAATGGCAGAACGGTTACATGATTCCAATGGGGTACTAAACGATGACGGAATTAGAAACACAATTATTGAGAATCATCGAAGAACAACAGCAACAGTTACTGCAACAACAATCGCAATTGCAGAAGCAACAGCAAGCTTTAGACACAATGCAAACCAAGATTATCCAAGCTTTATCAGCTCAATCAAAGGCAATCGAGAGCGATCAGCAAAGCTTACAGCAAGCACAGAAATCATTAGCGACAATACAGAAGCAATTTCACGAGCTAGAACGCAGTACAGCAAGCTATACCGAGCAGATCAATGGAAAAGTTCGAGAGA
>NZ_VPEE01000156.1:0-1208 GCF_013417345.1 Acinetobacter sp. YH16032
GCAAAGTCTATTCCCCGAAGCACGCTGGCACGAATCAATGAGCAGCAGCCTGCTGCCTTGTATCAACAGCTATTTTACAAGTTGCTTAAATACTATGAACACTCAAAAGTAGCTCATAAATTTCGCTTTAAGAATCCCTTGTATTCCTTGGATGCCAGTCATATTGACCTGTCGCTTTCCTTATGTGAATGGGCCAAAGTTCACGACTCAAAAGCCAGCATGAAACTCAGTATAGGATTGAATCACAGCAATGATATTCCTGAGTTTGTTGCAGTTGAAAATGGCAAAGAAAATGACATGGTACAAGGCCGCAAATTCCAGTTTCCTGCTGGCAGCATTGTAGTTTTTGATAAAGGCTATGTCGATTACCAATGGTATGCAAATCTGACTGCTCAAAACATTGGATTTGTCACACGTTTTAGGCCTAAATCTGTGTATCAGGTGATCCAGCAACATCCAGTGCTTGAATCCAAAGGTATTCTAAAAGATGAAACCATTCAGCTGAATAGCGCACATGCCCTAAAAAGAAAAGCCCCAGTGTTAAGAAGAATTGAATATAGAGATCAGCAAAGTGGCAAGCACTTTAGCTTTCTCAGCAATAACTTTCATTTAGCCGCCTCCACCATTGCGGCGATTTATAAAGATCGTTGGAAAGTTGAGCTGTTCTTTAAGGCGATTAAGCAGAATCTCAAATTAAAAGCGTTTCTAGGCCGCAGCAGGAACGCAATTCAGACACAAATCTGGATTGCGATGATCGCCTATTTATTGGTGAGTTTCGCTCAACATTTAGGAAAAACAGGTTGGACAGTTCAACGTTTACTCAGAATAATTCAAGTGAATTTGTTTGAAAGAAGAACTTTAAAAGCTTTATTTTCACCCGATAAAATACCCATAAAACAAGAGGAAGCTCAAATGAGCTTCCTCTTGTGAAAAATTGTGGGACAGCAATGGCATACCGCTTCCTTTTTTAATTTCGCATAATAAGAATTATGTTAATTTTAGAAAAAATTAAGAAACACCTAACATTTGTCCTTCTATGGGACTAAATGATGTAGAAGTTAAAAAATCAGAAGCATCTTATATAGGACTTACGCATTGACGGATTCAAAAAAGTATTAAAATACTTTATAAAGTATCTGTGATCAGACGAATTAAACATGCTTCTACAGCAACTTGTACATTACCCATTTATATGGGCTTTCTCATGA
>NZ_VPEE01000157.1:0-1186 GCF_013417345.1 Acinetobacter sp. YH16032
CATCACCACATAGTCACGTTCAGCTTTTTCATGTGCTGCCAATGGTGTTTTACCTTTTGGATAAATCACAAAAGAACCATATAAGCCGTCCTGTTCCTGTCCTTTAGAATGAGCGTGATACCAATAACTCCCGCTTTGGCGAATCTTGAATTTATAAACATACTCGCTTTGAGGCTTAATACCGTTAAAACCATTAAATCCCGGTACACCATCCATAATGCCCGGCAACAACAGTCCGTGCCAATGAATAGAAGAATCTTGGTTTTTTAAATTATTTTTCACGCGAATGATGGCTTCATCACCCTCTTCAAACTCAAGCAAAGGCGCAGGAAATTGACCATTTACGGTAATGCGCTTTACAGGCTTTCCAGTTGGACTGACCACTGCTTCATCAATAACAAGCTGATATTCACGCACTTCGGCAAAAACCAAAGGCGACGATGCAAAACAAATACCTGCTAATAGGTACGAACTAATTTTATGAGACATAACTTAACCTTAATTTTTGAAAAATAAATAAATTTTAAAAAAATTGGTTAAGCTTTAGGGGGACGTAAAATTTCTTGCCAATACCCATTTAGATATTGGTTGGGGTAATAAAAATTAGGCTGATCTATAGAATAGAAGGTATATAGGGGATCTAGCGAGCTTTGCAAAGAATGAAGACATGAGATCTGTGTCTGGCAGGATAAGCTAGAACATTCCTGACACTTTTTGTGATCTATATTCTGATTAAGAGCTAAATGATTATGGCAATTGGTATTCGTCTGTACTTCGTGATTAATACCATGTTGAGTGACTTGCTGTGCTTGATCTAAACAATGATCTTGGCTCATTTCAGTTTGCATATTGATATGCATTATCTTTACTGATGCAACAGACACACTACTCCATCCTATGGCAAAAACCATAAGAAAACAAAACCAAAGTTTTTTGGAGAGATGAGTCAACACGAATGCTATCTAGGAATAGAATTTAATCCAAAATATCTTAACGGAATTTCAAATATTTACAACTCAATATAATTTAGTAGTTTCTCTAAAATTAACATAATACACCTTATGCGAAATCAAAATGTAAGCCCAAAGTAGAAATGTCCGGTTTCTCCAAAGTAAAAATGTCCGCTTTTAGAATATGCACTTTTGCAATTTTCTTAGCGGACGGTTTGATATGTTGGTGTCTATGT
>NZ_VPEE01000158.1:0-1183 GCF_013417345.1 Acinetobacter sp. YH16032
TAAAAATAATAAGGTAATTTATGTCTACATGGGTGTGGGTACTTATTTATTTGGCAGTTAGCTTAATGTTCAAATGGATTATTTCATGGGGTGGAGCTGATTATATTAAAGGCTGGAAGAGTATCTTTTTCTTAGATATGGAATCAAGCTCATGGAATGAAGAACAGCTTAGAGCTATGGCTTTGTTTCTATGGATAGCATTTACCATTCTTTTTATTATAGGTTTAATTTACCCCGAATTTAGATTCTATAAGCTTAAAAATAGTTTGTAAAAAACGGAGCTTAAGCTCCGTTTTTATGGGTGATTTTTTAAATCATTCAGCATTGCATCACGTAAAATCTTATTCATACGTGTCTGATAGCCTTTGCCTTGTGCTTTTAGCCATTGCATGACATCTGCATCAATGCGTACTGTAGTCACTTGTTTAGTTGGCTTATAAAACGGATTTTGGACAGCATTTTTCCAAAAGCTTTCATCAAGTTCAGGAATGTCGGAAAAGTCTATTTCACTGTCTGCGCGTTTAGCCAGAGCTTCAAGTCTTGCCTTTTGTTCTTCAGACAAAACAGGAGGTTTATTCAAATCTACTTTGTACGTAACGGTTTTGCTCATACTGTTTCCTCTCTTTTTTCTCTGCCTGTCGTGCCGAAATAATGCGGATATGATCCATCCCATTATGGTCTTGTACTGTGTGGGCCACCAATAAAACAGCTTGCCCATGTACCATACCTATCGCTTGCCAACGATATTCACCATTTTCAAAGCGATCCTGTTTATATAAGGCATGAGCATCGTAAAAAACCAATGTCGCATCTTCAAAAGCTATACCATGCTTTTTAAGGTTTATTTCTGCTTTATGCTCATCCCATGAAAACTCAATTTCCATAGTTGCATCGCTTTTTGTTAATATAAAAATGTTAATACAAAATTGTAAATTTTGCAAAGTTCTTCCATTTTTTATTGGCAAAAGCTTACAGAATCGAACATAAAAAAGCCGACTTGTTTCAAAATCGACTTTTTGCTGATTTCTTAGCCATGACTAAATTTTTAAGTCATTGATATTTATATTAATATACAAGTGTATTGCGTATAACCACCATTATGTTAAATGTATAACTTTATAAAGTGTTAATTTTAAAGTCTTCCAATGTTTTGCCTTTTTCTTCTAATAAATTATGAACAAAC
>NZ_VPEE01000159.1:0-1177 GCF_013417345.1 Acinetobacter sp. YH16032
GATGAAAAAAATAAACGCTATAGCAAGAAAGCGGTTGTGCTATTGAATGCAGTAAAAACACGCCTTAAAGAGCTTCTAAACGGTGATTTTGCACATAGAAATTCAGTCGCCAAAAATCCGCATAGCAGCATGTGGCGAGTATCTACTATGCGAGTACAGCCGTATCAGCTTGCTGAACTTGCGAGAATCACACGTATATATGAGCGTCCAGTGATACGCCCTATGCTATTCACTCCAAATTCAGCGAAAGCGGTCAAATTAAGCAAAAATATAACAGTAGGGGAGCGTAACAATTGGCTGTTTGAAACAGTACGGCATCACGCTTATAAGTTGTATTTCAAACATGGCGAGGACTGGACAAAACGCCAGTTTATGTCTTGCTTGTTTGATTTCATGAATAAACTCAATCTTGAGAAGTGCAAAACGCCACTGGTTGAGCGTGAAGTGCGTGAAATCTGCCGGAGTATTACCCGTTTTTGTTATGAGCGTTATAGCTACTCTGAAAACACTAACGATGTGCTACGCAAGATCGCAAAACAGTTAGGAAGAAAAGGTGGAGCAGCAAAAGGTAAGTCATACGCAAAACAACGCAGAAAAGCCCTCTCGCTGCATCGCAAAGGCTTATCTGTTGCTGAGATTGTAAATACTACTCAACTGTCTAAATCTACTGTCTATGCGCTAATTAAGAAGCATAAAAGCCGCATTCAGAAAAACAGAAAATCAGTAGCAGTTAAGCCGGGTCTAAAGCAGAAATCTGTTTTTCCAAATAGCTATCAGTATGGGGTCTGTTCTCTGGCGCCTGTTCCCTATATATCCAAGCAAGATTGCGAAGCAATATTGCTCACCATGACTAATAAACATTCTCTTTTTAGATTTTTAACTTCTGTGTCTATGGGCGTCGGGTGGTTGTGGGCAAAATCAAAACCTGTGATATAAGCTTGTGGGCAAGTTGTGGTACAGCTATGCTTTTCCACAACTTGTCCATAAGCCTTATTCACAGACCAGTTTTGATGTTCGCTTGCGATTGTCCATAACCTCCCAGCCCGCTTTTATTTTGCTTTTTCTATAACTCCCCTGCCTCCTTAAATTTCGTTAGCCCTTGCTATGAATAAACAATGTTCTTGATGAACGATTGTTTATTCAAGCGCAAAGTGCTAACTTGAAATTTAAGCAAGCC
>NZ_VPEE01000160.1:0-1155 GCF_013417345.1 Acinetobacter sp. YH16032
GCTGCCCTGTATTCCTTCATGGAAGCTAATAAAATATATAACTGGTCGTCTAAATCGTTTTGATTGCTCATAGGGAAGGCCCATTTCTATTCATGCTTTTGCGTTGTTTCAGCTTCATAGCTTGTTCTTGCTGTAGCTTTAACCGCTTTTTATGTTCCAGTTCTAGGCGTTTAGCTTCTTGATCTTTCTTCCATTGCTCAAACCCTTGTTCAACACGGTTAAAACCCTGTTCTAAGGTCTTTTCCTTGTGCTGTTGTTGGTATTGGAGCTGCTGGCTGTTCTGCTGTTTGATTGTGTCGTTGAAACGGCTGATCTCAGTATCTATGCCTTTCCTACGCATCTGGGTGACTTTGCTGCCTTCATGTATGGTGGCTTGTAGCTGATTGCCCTGATCGGCATAGCTGCGGTGGTCGATTCTTTCCCGATACCCTGCATATTCCAGAGCATGATTGGCTAAGTTTGCCCAGGTGGCTCGAATCTGTTTAATTTCTTCCTGGCTTGTTCCCATGCCTAGGCTTTTTCTTTTGGTGTTACTTAGTTCAATTTCCGTTTTTTGAGTAAGGACTAATTTATTTTCAGGGTCCAATTCTGCTTTGCGAGTTGTTAGCAAGATATGTGCATGATGGTTTTTATCATCTCCACCTTTGCTGGGTGCATGAATCGCTAAATCTGCGACCACCCCATAGCGATCTACTAAGGACTTGGCAAAGTCTTTAGCGAGTTCCTTGCGTTGTTCTTCGTCCAATTCATCAGGTAAAGCAATAACCCATTCTCTAGCGGTTCTGGCATCTTTGCGGTTTTCCATTTTTTCCGCCAGATTCCAGAGTTCGGCACGATCAATTTGAGTATCTAAGTTCGAGATAATTTCGGTATAAGCCACACCTTCTTTTCTCGTAAAGTCGTGCGTTAATCCTGTTCGTTCATCTGTCAATTTTTCTCCTGCACGATAGGCCATAGATGCTACCGCAGTTCGTCCAGAACTTCGGTTAATGGTCTTGGTCGTACAGTGATAAATTGCCATGCCTTAGCCTTGTGATGGTTTTGCTTTTGCTTTTAAAAATTGCGTAGCAATTTTTTGGGGTTAAGGGGAATCCCCTTACGCAAACTTTGACTTGGATGAAATCCAAGTCGTAAGTGCGCATTTCATGAAAAACA
>NZ_VPEE01000161.1:0-1145 GCF_013417345.1 Acinetobacter sp. YH16032
AAAAAAAGCTTCTGAGCGAAGCGAAGCCGTAGTTGCTTTTACTTTTTTAGAATCCTCTCAAGATCGTAACCCAAAACTGCCCCTTAAACCGAGCTTTAGCGAGGTCAAAATGCCACGAGCTTTAGCGAGTGTCATAGGGCAGTTTTCACTCCCCTCTTTTCTTTTATTCTTTTAATAAGCTTTTAAAAGACTTTTAGCCCCCCATGTAAGCCATCTATATCAATGCTTTCAGACTTTAAAAAAGTACTTTTGAGGGACTAACTAAGTACTTTTGAGGGACTTTTAGCGTTTTAAAAAGTACTTTTGAGGGACTAACTAAGTACTTTTGAGGGACTGAAAAGTACAATAAATACATCGTACTTTAAATGAGTAAATTAAATAATATGGGTATATTTTGGGCGAAAACCTAATACAAAGTACATTCCAAACTAGATTCTTTGTTGCGTTTTGCTAAAAAAGCACAAAAAAGACTCGAATTTGGGTCTAAACCCAAAACCAAGCACATTGTAGATTGGATACTGGATTGCATTTTATTAAAAAAAAGTACAAATAGGGGACTCAAAATTTGAGCGAAAACCCATAAAAAGTTTATTGTAGATTGTGTACCTTTATAGATTTTTTGATCTTATATTGCTATTATTAAGTACATTATATCCATTGTACTTTTTGGTTTTTAGCTTTATGAAAATAACAACTTACCCTCCATCATGGGTCGTAATGCAAAATAACATTCAAGAGTGTTTTAAAAGCATGAGTGTAAATGAAAAACGCCTTTTGATTCTTTCTAGCCCTCTTGCACGTACACAAGATGCTACGGAAAAAGACGCTATTATCATCACAGCAGAAGATTTTTCGAAAGAGTGTGGGATCACACAGCACTCAGCATACGCACAGCTAGAAAAAGCAAGCAAGTCATTGATTAAAAGATATTTTTCTTATCATAATGAAAAAAACAAAAAGGTCTTATCTAATTGGGTAATTGACTGCACTTACGAATCAGGAGGGATTGCTATTCGCTTTCCCGAAGTTGTCTTATTTATGCTCAAAGAGTTCGACAAGGTAAACCCCTATACCAAGTACAAAAAAGACATCATACTGAGAGTGAAAAGGGACTACTCTTTCGACTTACACCATCTAGCTAAAAA
>NZ_VPEE01000018.1:0-56521 GCF_013417345.1 Acinetobacter sp. YH16032
CGGGGATCTTCGTACAAATCGGTTTGTTACCCAACACGGATTTCTTAAAAGAAACTCAAGTTGAATTAACCAACCGTGGTGAGATTGTGATTAACGATCGCAACGAAACCAATGTAAAAGGTGTATTTGCTGCGGGTGACTGCACAACAGTACCTTATAAACAAATCATCATTGCCACTGGTGAAGGCGCGAAAGCATCACTGTCAGCGTTTGATTACATCATTCGTTCTGGACAGTAGTACAATCATATTCTTTAAATAAGAAGTTCTTAGTTTTGTAGTTTACAGAGGTTGAAGATGCTAACACTTCAGCCTCTTTTTTTGTAATCATTCACTTGCTTTTTATTATTTTTTAAATCAAATCTGTATTTTATTTGTAATTTTATTTCACAATAAATGGGTGTTTTGTGTAACACGACCTGTTTATCGTGTCTATTTTTTGTTTAAATATTAAGAAATTCTTTAGCCTTATTAAATTATAAAAGCAGATAATAACCATGCTTGCCAACATCTTTTCGGCATTGGAACAGCTCGGCCTAACCGCCCAAAACAGAGCCCTCCACATCCAATTCAGTCATTCACAGCTGAATAGCCAAGTCTTCCTACAACGCATCGATGGCAGCCATGCCCTTAACGAAGGCGTGCAAGCAGAACTCGTCTGTCTCTCGACCAATGCCTTAATTCCACTCAAACAATTCATCGGCACACAAGTGGCCGTCGATCAAGTCACTGATCAAGGCACCCTGTTTAGAACCACTGGTATCATCACCGAAGCCTCACAAGGACAAAGCGATGGGGCACTGACCCTCTACAAACTCACGCTCAACGATGCAACTTCACTTTGGCACAAACGCCGCAACAGCCGCGTATTTATGAATAAATCCGTGGTCGAAGTGATGGAAATCCTCTTTGAAGAATGGCAAAACAAAAGCCCACTCTTTGCCTCTAGCCTCAGCCTAGACCATAGTGGATTACAACAACAATACGACATCCGACCCTTCATCATGCAAAGCAACGAAAGTGACTACGACTTTCTGACTCGCTTACTACGCAGTGAAGGCATTAACTGGCTCATTGATGAAGCCCAACCGATTGTATCGAGCAACAACAGCCCGATTGAAGCACAAAAGCTCCGCCTGATTGACGACAACAGCCAATACCAAGCCCTTAACCGACGCAACATTCGCTACCACCGTAGTGATGCGACAGAACAATTTGATACCATCACCAGCTTTATCGGACAACGTAGCCTACAACCCACCGCAGTCCACCTACAACGCTGGCAAGCCACAGCCCTCGAACAAGAAGAAGGCGCAGGCTCAGTCCAAAGCAAACACCAACACAGTGACCACCAAGACAATGCCAGCCTAGGCCTCGAACAAGCATGGCACATCAGCCCTGCATGGATCCAAGACCTCAAAGGCGAAGACCAAGCCACCGCCTCAGGTAACGGCCAAGTTGAAAAACTCAACCAACACCTCAGCGACTACTACGCTGGACAAAGCAAACAATTCATCGCCAAAGCCAGCGTCAGAGACAGCCAAGTCGGCTACTGGTTCAAACTCGATGGCCATCCAGAAATTGAACAACACAGCGGAGTTGATCAAGAATTCCTCATTGTTGGCAAACGCTACTACAACCAAAACAACCTACCCAAAGACTTAGACCAACAAGTCCAACAACTGCTACAACGCAGCCAATGGACGCCAAAACACAAGACAGACACCAACCAAGCAACCCACAAGGATCAAGAACGCCAAGCCAGCGAACTCATCCTACAACGACGCAACATCAAAACCGTACCCGAATACAACCCCTTACAACATCGACCCAGCACCCATCCCCAACGCGCCAAAGTGGTGGGACCTGCAGGAGAAGAAATTCATGTCGATGAATGGGGGCGCATCAAAGTACGCTTCCTGTTTACCCGAGCAGAAGACCACCAATTTGATGGCGGTGCAGGCAGTAACAACAACGATACCGATTCAGCTTGGGTCGATGTACTGACCCCATGGGCAGGCGAAGGCTATGGGGCACGCTTCCTTCCTCGAATCAATGAAATCGTGGTTATCGACTTCTTTGACGGCAACATCGACCGTCCCTTTGTGGTGGGCCGCCTACATGAAGCCCAACGCAGCCCAACCCGATTCGACAGTCAAGGCCAACTGCCGGACACCAAAAAACTCGCAGGGATTAAAAGTAAAGAAGTCCAAGGCAAAGGCTATGGACAACTCCGCTTTGATGACACCACAGGACAAATTTCCACTCAACTGCAAAACACCCACGGGGCGAGCCAACTCAACCTAGGGAATCTCAGTCATCCCAAAGCAACAGCAGAAAGCGAAGGACGCGGCGAAGGCTTCGAACTTAGAACAGACCAATGGGGTGCAGTACGAGCAGGCGAAGGCATACTCATCTCCACCTACAAACAAGAACAAGCCAAAGCAAACCATTTAGATGCAAGCGAAGCCAAACAACAACTCGAAAGTAGCTTAAACAACGCCAAAGCCCTCAGTGAAGTGGCAAAAAACCAACAAACTGATCCACTGAGCTTACTCGAAAACCTACAGGGCTATCTCAAGAACTTAGAGAGCGAAGACCAAAGCAAAGCCGCGGCTTTTAAACAAGCGATCATGCTCTTGGCTTCACCAAGTTCAATTGCCGTAGAAAGTAACGAAGACATCCACCTCAGTGCAGATGGACAGATCAACCAGATTGCACAAGGAAGCATTAACACCAGCACGCAAGACAGCATCATCGGACATGCCAGCAAAAAGATCAGCTTATTTGCAGCGCAAGAAGGGGCACGACTCTATGCAGGCAAAGGCAAGATCGAGATTCAAGCTCAAGGGGATGGTGCTGATCTGATTGCAAGAAAGGGTGTGCAGATTATTTCCACGGAAGATCGAATTGAAATTAAAGCGGCAAAAAAAATAGTGTTGATCGGTGGCGGCTCACAGATTGAAATTAGCAGTTCGGGAGTTTTACCGACCACAGCTGGTAAGTTTGAAGTCAAAGCTGGACAACATTTATTTAAGCCGGGAGCGAGTGTAAGTACTTCAGCTCAATTGCCAACAATGCAACCGTTAAAAGGCGCATTGAATCTTTTAAGAAGTTATGGTGGAAGTGAATTCTTTAAAGGAGCTGGATATAAAGTTATTGACTCTCTTGGGAAGACAATAACAGGGAAATTAGATGCGAATGGTTTTGCTCAAGTAACAGGAATTGCTCCTGGTGGTGCACAAGTGATTTTTGATAAAGATGAGCGAAGTCCTTGGGCATTATCAAGTCATTTTTCGCGAAGTTATGATTGGGCAGATGCAGTAATTCCTGGTGCATCTAATTTTGTGAACTCGAGCTTAAATCAGCTGGGTCAGAATTTAATGGCTCAAGTTAAAAATAATTTGACTCAACTTGATAGTATGAATTTAAAGGATATAGGCAAGAATGCTTTAAAAGGTCTAGCAGACCAAACTGTTGGGCAACTCAAAAATCAAGTGGCAAGTTCTACTTTAGGTGGAATTTCAGAAAAATTAAATTTAGGTTTAAGTCCTGATCAATTGAAGACTATAAGCCAAATGGCAGTAAATCCTTCTCAATCACTAGATATGATTCGTACGCAAGGCGTTGATTTTATAACTCAGCAGGCCACATCGAAGTTGATTCCGAATTTTATGAATTCAACTGGGTTTATGCCAAATACAAATTTTGATACAGCATTGGATCAGGAAAATATTACGAATCAATCTGAAAAGGTCATTGTAACTGATGACTACATTGCACAGAAATATTATCAATCTGGCGGATTAACGTATACCGAAACAACAAGAATCAGTACGAAATCGAATCCAGCTCCATTGTTAACAAATCAAAAGACTGTTGAGATTAATAAGCCTATACAAGTGAATAAAGTAGATGTGAGTACAAACAATTCAACATCAGCAGATGATCAGTTTATTTCACAAAAATATTATCAATCTGGCGGCATTAAATATACGGAAACAACTCGATTAAAAATGAGTAATGATCGTCCTGATTTAGAACAATATAACGCGAAAAACTTAAAAGATTAAAAATATATAGGTTAGTCATGGCAACTGAAAACGAACAAGTTTCTAATAATGCACAATCGAGTGTTGAACTTGCTGTATTTAATTTAGACAGTGTGAGTAGTGTAGCTGACTTACAAGTTATTGCTAATCAAATTGAAAATTTCCTTGTGGTCTGTGGCCAAACATCATTACTTAAAGTCAAAGCAAATGCCCATATAACTACTGTAGCTAATATATATGCTTTAAGTGGAAGTGTGCTTGATTTATTGTTGTATGCAATGTCTCCTCAAACAGAAGTGCTTTCAATACAACGAAATGCTTTGCTTGGTGCGAATTTAATTGGATTGTTTGCAGAGCCTAAACATGAAGCACATGCAAGGATGGGTTTACGTCCCATTTTAGGATTAATGGCTGAATGTCTATATCCTGAAAATGGTAAAATTAAGTCAACTGACATTCGACGTATGGAATTACATCTTAATGCAAGAATGGCAGGGAATTTAGAGACCTATCTAAAAGAGACACAAGCTAAATTAGCGGACTTATTAACGAATGCAAATGCCTTGGCTGTTCAGATTCTAAAATCTCTTCAATCATCTTCATCATCGTCTGTTGTAACGGAAATAACATCGAGCGCATCAGCTGAAAAAAGAGATCCAAATTTACAATTTCAAAATTGGGCAATACCATTAATAGATTTACTCAGTGTTGAGCCTCGAGCAGATTTAACGCCTAAAATTGAATCAACTCCGAGTCATTTTGAAAATTTACTTGTAGAGGCGATTACTTCGATTAGTAACGATTTGCAGAATCAGACAAACCCAAGCTTGCAATACAGTCTTGGTTGGCTCATTCAACAAACACTTAAGGCTATTCAAGATAATCAAAATAAGGGAAATGCCAGTGTTCCGATTAATCAAACTGGTGAGTTTGAGCGTCAAACTGATGGCGATATCCTTGAATTTGTCAGTTTGCAAGCAGATGCATTAATGGATCCTCCATGTTTGAATCCAGCTGAACCAACAACAAGTGCTGAAACCAATACTGCTCATAGTATTAGCTATTCTATAGGTGCTGAACGAGTTTCCCATGTAGACTTCAGCCTACCTAAGCTGGGATTAGTATTCAATCGACTTTATAACTCCCAAATGGCGGAATTCGATAACGGTGCTTTGGGTGCTCGTTGGTTAATGCCTTTTTCTAATTTGATTGTTCCAAATGAAAAGGGTTATTTGTTTATTGATGCGAAAGGCAGAAAACAACAATTGCCATCGATCATTATGCGTGAATCCTATGAAGTTCCATTCCAAGGTATTACAACACATCTAAATGAACAGGGTGAATTAGTCCTAAATTTTGGAACAGAATGGGATTATCAATTTAGTACATTCGATCAAGGTCAAAGTTATCAGCTTACGCAAGAGAGAAATTCATCAACTCAAGAACAAGTCGATCTTCGTTATATCTTGCTAAATGGCAAAGCTTATTTACAAACCGTCCATTTTAATTTTAAGAAGACTCAGCAAATTTTGAAATTTGCTTACAATGATCAAGCAAAAATTATTGCTATTTTTGTGGATGATCAAGAACAACCACTTGCTCGTTATGGGTACGATCATAACGGAAATTTAGTAGAAGCATATGATGAGAATGGTCACGCTCGTCAGTATTCATACAATGCGTATCATCAATTAACACGTTATACCGATCGATCAGGTCGTGGTCAAAATATTCGTTATGATTCGAATGAACCAAATGCAAAAGCCATTGAAGAATGGGCGGATGATGGAAGCTTTAAAACAACTTTAAAATGGCATCCTCGTCTGCGCCAAGTCGCTGTATATGATGCTTACAACGTGCCGACCTATTACTACTTTGATTTAGATGGTTTTACTTATCGTATTCGATTAGCAGATGGTCGTGAAAAATGGTATTCACGTGATCAACATAAACGTATCACTCGAGAGATTGATTACAGTGGTCGTGAAACTCAACAGCAATACAATGAAGAAGGTCTGCTGATTAAAATCATTCAACCAAATGGCGGAGTGATTCGATTTGCTTATGATGAACATAAAAATCTAACTGAAATAAAAGATCCTGAAGGTCATATTTGGAAACGCGAATACAATGCAGATGGCTTGATGACCAAAGAAATCAATCCATTGGGTCACACAACACAATATAAATACAATGCCGAAGGTCAATTGATTGAAATTACTGATGCCAAAGGTGGCTCTAAAAAAATCCAGTATAATGACCTTGGGCAAATGACGTCATATACCGATTGTTCGGGTAAAGAAAGTGCTTGGCAATATGATGAAGAAGGACAACTTAAACAACAACAAGCCGCAGACCAAACAGGTGTGCAATACATCTATAGTGATCAAGGTATAGACAAAGGACAACTTAAATCCATCATCTATCCAGATGGACAAAAAGAACACTTTGAACATGACCAAGAAGGAAGCCTTCTCAAACACATTGATACCAAAGGACAGGTGACTCAATACCACTACAATGCAGTGGGTCTATTAGAAAAACGCCTTGATGCCAACAAACACCAAATTGCCTATCAGTGGGATAAACAAGGGCGTATACAGAAACTTATCAACCAAAACCATGCAGAATATGTATTCGAATACAACAGTTATGGTTATCTCACACGAGAACAAGCCTTTGATGGTGAAGAAAAACACTATAGTTACGATGAGCTTGGTCGACTTAGCCACATTCAACAACCGAATATCATCACACAATTTGGCTACTATGAAGACGGACAAATTGCGTCAAAAACCTACATCCACCGCGAAAGCAAACAACACCAAACAGAAGAGTTTACTTACAATCTGAATAGCCAGTTAATTCAAGCAAAGAACCAACAGAGCCAAAACGACTTCTACCATAATGCGATAGGACAATTGGTTAGAGAACACCAACACTACCAAGTGCCAAATCTGAAACCAATGACTGCAGTACTACGCTATGAATACGATGAACTCGGCAATCTCATCAAAACTGTTCGTCCGGATGGTCAGGAAATTAGCCACTTAACTTATGGATCAGGACATATCTACGGTATTGCCCTAAATAAAAAAGACATGGTTGGTTTTAAACGTGATGACCTACACCGAGAAACAGAACGTTACCTTGCCAATGGTTTAAGCCAAAGCAACCAATACAACGACGTTGGATTACTGATTGCACAGCGCATATATGTAGAACAAGAAACAGCCAATAGAACACAACATCAGGCACAACGCCAATACACTTATGATGCCAACTATTTGTTGACTCAAGTTCAAGATAGTCAAAAAGGTAAACTTAGTTATCAATACGATGCGATTGGTCGCTTAATACAAGCGCAAAGCTCAAAGCAAACTGAACGTTACCATTTTGACCCAGCGGGCAACTTAATAGATCCAGTTGCAACGCAAAGTGCAGAAATCAAAAACAACTTGGTGAAACACTATCAAGGCAAACACTACAAATACGATGCCCAAGGTAATGTGATTGAAACCCAGCAGGCAGACCAACAGTTGAAACTGAAGTGGGACAACTTAAATCGCTTAATCGAAAGCGACCACAACGGGCAAATCACTGAATACGGCTACGATGTTTTTGGACGACGCCTGTATAAAGCCAACAAATCAAATAACAGCCTGACCTTATTTGGCTGGGATGGTGATTTAATGATTTGGGAATCAAAAACCAGTTCAAAATTAACAGATAAAAATAACACAGAACAAAATAGTCAAAGTTATACCAAACACTATATCTATGAGCCGAATAGCTTTGTACCGCTATTCCAAGCAGGGTATCAACACTTTATACAACTGATAGAAACACCGAATTACGAAAGATTTAAAACAGAACCGTATTCCATCCATAAAGATCCAGTGTGGAGAACAGACTCAAGGAAGAGTCGAACAGAGTTAGAACAGATTGCGTTCTACCACTGTGACCAAGTTGGTACACCTCAAGCTTTAAGTAATGAACAAGGTGAATGTATTTGGGAGTTAACGCTGAATACATGGGGACAAACACAACAGATCAAAGTGAAGCACAAAGAGAACCCATTAGAACAAAGTGATATCCGTTTCCAAGGGCAATATCATGATGAGGAAACAGGATTACATTACAACCGTTACAGATATTATGAACCATTTAGTGCACGGTATATAAGTAAAGACCCGATCAGTCTATTAGGTGGTTTAAATAACTTCGCTTATGTAAGTGATCCGAATCAGTGGGTCGATCCAATGGGGTTGCAAGTTGGAATAGGATTTAGTAGTAAAAATAATACAGTGATTATTACAGATGTTGATACGAAACAATCAATGAGGATAGGTGCTTTCACTGGTGGTCATATTAGTCAAGAGGGAGTATTTAACGCTAATGGAAATAATTACGAAAAACCAATACCACCAGGATCATATTATATAACGGAATATCCTAATCCAGACAGACCCAATAATAATCATTGGTACGGGTTATTAAAAATTGATGAAAAAATTGATGATGAGACTATAGACCAATATGGTAATAAACGATTCGGTTTTCGCCTTCATCCGCGTACTGTTAGTCATGGTTGTGTAACAATCAGTAGTTTTGATCAACAAGGTAGAGAGAGTTGGGGTAAATTAAAGGAAATGCTTGACAAAACATCGACTTCAACGATTGAGTATGAGGATAAATGGTACAGAAAGAATAGACAGCTTAAACTTTATGGAATATTACATGTTAAATAAATTAGAATGGAATATGTTATGATTTTAAAAAAAATTTCTTACATTTTTTTTGTATTAATTTTGGCTATATTGATATTATATTTAGCTTTATTATATAAATTTAAATCGATTGATTCGAGGTTTCAATTAGAGTCATCTAAAGTTTTAATGTCTTTTTTTCTTAAAGATTTTTATTTATTTGGTGGGTTAGAAAAGCAGTCATTAGAAATTGAAAGAAAAAATCAAAAAGACCAAGATGATTTTTACTATTCAATAATAATATTGGGCTCAAAAAATTTAGAGTATAATGGTGGTGGTTTGTTGCTTTTAAATGAATTATTATCAAAGAGGGATAATACAAATTTAATTCTAAAAATAAAAAAATTTAAAATGAGTAAGGGTTATGAAAGTCTTAATAAAAAAGATAAGGATTCAATAAATTATTGGGAAAATATATTATTAGAAAATAATAGCTCTATTAGATCTCTTTCATAAATCAAAAAAAGATCTATCCCTTGCTGATTATTTGTTACGAATAATTTTAAATATTCATGCATAATTTGCGAACGAAATACATCGACTCAAAGAAGCTTTCAGAAGCACAGTTTAAGCGATATACAGGCATCTCATGGTCAACCTTTGATTTAATGGCTAAACAGCTAAAAATGCTTGTACCTGCTAAAGGTAGACCATCTAAGTTAAGTGTAGAAGATCAAATCCTTCTGTGCTTAAGTTATTGGCGTGAATATCGAACATTGTTTCATGTCGCAACGAGTTATGGTGTGTCAGAGCCTACTGCTTCAAGAATCGTCCGCCACGTAGAGGATTGCCTGATCAAGTCCAATCTATTTAACTTACCCAAGAGTTTGCCTGAAGGTGAAGGTATCGACTGGAATGTGGTGATAGTAGATGCCACAGAAATTCCAATACAAAGACCTAAAAAAACAGAAGAAAAGCTATAGTGGTAAGAAGAAAGCTCATACTTTCAAAGTACAAGCCATCATCCACTCTAAGACTCAGCAAATTCTGAGTTTATGTACGAGTCGTGGTGCTGTACATGATTTCGAGCTCTTCAAACGCAACCTGAATCAAATTCCTAAAGGGTCTTTTATCCTTGCAGATAAAGGCTATCAAAGGATTTATACGGTGTATCCAAATAGTCTATTGCCATTAAAAGCAAAAAAGCACTGTAAACTAGAACCTGAGCTAAAAGTTTACAATCAAGAAATCAATAAAAGAAGAATTGGGATTGAGCATGTATTTGGGACTTTGAAGACCTTTAGAATCCTTGCTGAGCGATACCGTAATCGAGGCAAAAGATTGGGATTAAGATTCAGTTTAATCGCAGGGATTTATAATTTAGAACTGAGTAAAAAATGATTTATGAAAGAACCCTATTGTTTACTAGTATTAAAGTTAATACATTAGAAACTAAGTGTTAGTGATTACTGTGAATGTTGAATATTTGAAATGACGATATTGCTTCTAGTCCAACATTGCTGAATAAAGTTGCTACAGAGTTAAATCAAGATTAAATCGATTTAAATAATAGGGTAAATATAACACTCAATAAAAAAACCGAGCAAAAAAGCTCGGTTTTTTTATTGTACGTAATTTTATTTTTCAACAAAAGCACGTTCAATCACATAATCACCAAGAACACCCATACGTGGAGATTCTTTTAAGCCATGTTGGTCAAGAAGTGCAGCTACATCGTCAAGGAATGCAGGAGAACCACATAACATTGCACGGTCAGTTTCAGGATTAAAACGAGGTAAGCGAATTTTCTCGAAAAGAGCACCAGTTTCAATCGCAGTTGTAACACGACCTTGAGTATGGAAGTCTTCACGTGTAACTGTTGGGTAATAAATTAACTTTTCTTTCGCACCAAGTTCCCCAAAGAACTCATGGTTTGGAATTTCATTTTGAATAAGGTCTTGATACGCCAATTCTGAGATATAGCGTGTACCGTGTACAACGATGATTTTCTCAAAACGCTCATAAGTTTCTGGATCACGGATAGTCGAAAGGAAAGGAGCTAAACCAGTACCTGATGATAAAAGATACAAGTTTTTACCAGGATTTAAATCATCAAGAACAAGTGTACCAGTCGGTTTTTTAGAAACTAAAATTTCATCACCAACTTTTACTTTTTGTAGGATTGATGTCAAAGGACCATCTGGAACTTTAATAGAGAAAAACTCAAGTTCTTCTTCATAGTTCGCGCTAGCAATCGAATATGCACGCATTAAAGGCTTGCCATTGACTTCTAAACCAATCATCACAAATTGACCATTTTTAAAACGCAATGCTGTATCGCGAGTCGTTTTAAAACTGAATAATGTGTCATTCCAGTGGTGTACGTGAGTAATCTTTTCGACGTTAAAAGCAGCCATTAAAGGTCTCAATAAATTATCAAATTAGAACAGCTTGCTATTCTAAACTAAAACCATTCTCGATAAACTGAATATATTTAATTGAGCTTATCAAAAAAAGTGATTATGAATGAGCTGACTTTACCTGTGATTGGTATAATGAGATCTCCCTACAAAGAAAAGTTTGGTATTCCACGTCAGCCAAATTTAGTAAATGTTGAAAGTTATATTGAACTATTGGCGCCATATAATGATGAACTGGCTTTTGAAGGTATACATGATTTCAGTCACTTATGGCTGATTTGGCAGTTTCACGATAATAAAAATCAAGATAATCAAAAATTTAAGCCTCAAGTCAGACCACCACGTTTAGGTGGAAATAAAAAAGTGGGAGTCTTTGCGACAAGAAGCATGTACCGTCCAGCACCTATCGGCATGTCAGTCGTACAATTCAAAAAACTTTTTAAAGAAGGTGATTCTTTGAGATTGTATGTGTCTGGCAGTGATTTACTAGATGGAACACCCGTTATCGATATCAAACCATATATTCAATATTCTGATGCCGTGGTTGAGGCGACGAGCGGTTATGCACAGGATAAGCCAATTCAAAAAAAAGTTGTTTGGTCAAAAACTGCTGAAATTCAGCGAAATCAACTGTTGGATCAACAATGTGTCGCTGAAAGTTTAATCAAGGAATTGGAACAAGTTTTGTCATTTGACCCAAGACCATCTTATCAAAATGATCCTGAGCGAATTTATGGGCTAAGTTTCGGCCTCTTAAATGTCAAATTTAAAGTGGATACTGAGGTTGAGATCGTTGCACTGGAACTTTGTGCAAACGAATAAATTGTTGGACTGATGTATTTAAAGCTGAATTTGATCTAATGAATTTAATTGTAAATTCTGAATAGGCTAAAGGCTAATGTTGAATAAAGAATTTGCTATAGTTGGGCTCAAGGAATGGGGCAATTTGAATGAATTTTAATTTTGAAATTGATACAACATGGTGTTTAGAACAACTACTAAAAGATGGTCGTATTTTAGAGCGAGATAAGTTGCTCATACAAACCCGACACCGCCAAAAAGATCAATTTAAATGGCATCCATTGCAGTGGATTGCTCATTTTGAATTGGTAGATCAAGTTCAACCTCAACATAAGTTAACACTGCAACGTTTATGCGAGTGGTTAGCATTAAAAACACAACTCCAATATTATGTGATCGACCCGCTTAAAGCAGATGTTGCAGCACTGACTCAGGTCATGTCACAAGAATATGCATTCAAAAATAAAATTCTTGCTGTGGAAGTGCATCCTGATCAGATCTTAATTGGTACAGATCAACCATTCTTGGATGATTGGGTCAAGAATTTAGAAAAGAGCTTAAGTCCTAAAAAAATTGTTAAGGTTTTATTGAATCCAGAGCAGTTACAACGTTACTTGATTGAATATTATCAAGTGAGCCGAGCAGTAAACTCCTCTCAATATTCAGGAGCTTACGACCGACAGAGCCGAGGTGTTGAATCCCTTTTACAATTGGGTGATAGTCAAAATCCTGATGCCAACGATCAGCACATCGTAAAATTAGTCGACTGGTTGCTTCAATTTGCCTTTGAACAGGGTGCGAGTGATATTCATCTTGAGCCTCGTTCGGAGAAAGGACGCGTTAGATTCCGTATCGATGGCGTGCTGCACACGATTTATAACATGCCTAGCAATACACTCACGGCAGTAATTTCTCGTATTAAAATTCTGGGTCGTATGAACGTTGCAGAAAAACGACGTCCTCAGGATGGGCGATTAAAAACGCGTACACCTAAGGGGCAAGAAACTGAACTACGTTTATCAACTCTGCCTACTGCGGCAGGCGAAAAAATGGTAATGCGAATTTTTGATCCTGAAGTATTAGTGAGGAGTTTCCAACAACTGGGTTTTGAAGGAAAACTGCTAGAGCAATGGAATGCCATTACCAAAAATAGTCACGGCATCATTTTAGTGACAGGTCCAACTGGTTCAGGTAAAACCACAACCTTGTATTCATCAATGAAACAACTTGCGACTGAGCAATTAAATGTTTGTACGATTGAAGATCCTATTGAGATGATAGAGCCGAGCTTCAATCAGATGCAGGTAAACCCTGCAATTGATCTTCATTTCGCCGATGGTGTACGTGCCCTTATGCGCCAAGATCCAGACATTATCATGGTTGGGGAAATCCGAGACCAAGATACAGCAAATATGGCGATTCAAGCTGCATTAACAGGTCATCTCGTACTTTCAACACTTCATACAAATGATGCACCTTCAAGCTTGACTCGTTTACATGATCTAGGGGTGCAGCCATTTTTAACAGCGGCAACAATCTTAGGGGTATTGGCGCAAAGGTTAGTCAGAAAATTATGTTCTCATTGTAAAGAAAAACGGGAAACTAATGCTCAAGAATGGGAGCATCTGACCTATGGGTATTTAGTGAAGATGCCTGCTCAAGTGTATCATGCCAAAGGTTGTGAACATTGTCGTCACACAGGGTATAAGGGTCGGGTGGGTATATATGAGTTTATGCCTGTGTCTCTAGAAACAAAACAAAAAATCAGTGCTAATCTTAATTTAGATGAATTACGTGCTCACGCAAAAAAAGAAGGTGTAGAGCCGTTGCGTATTGCGGGTGCTCGAAAAGTCCTTGAAGGGGTAACGACATTAGAAGAGGTGCTAAGAGTCGTACCACTAAGTTAATTGTCAAAGATTAATAAATATTCATATTTCTTAAGATTCGCTTCAGCTTTGTTTGTTTTAATAGCTTCATCGAAACAAACATCACTTGAAAAGGTATAGAAAATGAAAATGTTTAATCAAGCTTTAATTGCGACAGCTTTAGTCGGTGCAACTACATTTGCAATGGCTAATACGGCAGTGAACCAAAGTGCTGTTAATCATGCAGCCATTGCACCACAAGCAATTACGACTGTTAAAAGTGCTTTAACTGCCAAAGATGATACGCCAGTGAAATTAAAAGGCTATATTGTTAAGGCAACTGGTGATGAAAAATATCAATTCCGCGATAGCACGGGTGTGATCACTGTGGATATTGATGATGAACTTTGGCAAGGTAAACCAATCTCTGCAAAAACACCTGTTGTATTAATTGGTGAAGTGGATATTGATTATAAGCCTGCTAAGCGTGTAGAAATTGATGTAGATCAAGTTCAATTTTAATGAGCTATCTACTGAATTGAGTATTTGATTTATGGCTTTTAAGTACTCAAACCAAAAAAACCACATTCTCCAGAAATGTGGTTTTTTTATGCATCTTTTTTTGAAAAACTTTATAGTGAATGAATTGTGGCTTAGTGAAGAGAGACATGCGTATATTATTAGCAGAAGATGATGTGTCACAAGCTGAAAGTATCAAAGCTTGGTTAGAAATGGATGGATATAGTGTTGATTGGGTCGAGCGTGGAGATCATGCGATATTAGCAATTGAGCAGCATCAATATGATTGTTTATTACTTGATCGTGGATTACCGAAAGCAACTGGTGATGACATTCTGACACATTTAAGAAAACACCAACACAATACACCAGTTATTTTTATTACAGCCCAAGACAGTATCCAAGATCGTGTTGGAGGACTTGATTTGGGGGCTAATGATTATCTAGTTAAACCATTCAGTTTAGATGAGCTCTCGGCGAGAGTGAGAGCACAATTACGTACTCAGCACAAAGGCACGTCTCAAATCCTAATGTATGGATCCGTGAGTTTGGACCCCCAAGCCAAAGTTGTTAAATTAAATTCAGAAATTGTCAATCTCACAGCGAAAGAGTACCAAATTTTATATAAGTTAATGCAACATCCTGAACGTGTTGTGACACGTGAGCAACTAGAAGAGTCCTTATATGCCTGGGGTGATGAAATCGAAAGTAATGCAGTTGAAGTTTTTATTTATCAGATTCGGAAAAAAATAGGTTCAACCATGATTAAAACGATTCGTGGATTAGGTTATCGAATGAATCTGGATCAGGCTTAAGGTAGAACAGTGTTGGATCAGCAACCTATATCTTTACAACATCGTCTTGTTAAGTCTTCAATGCTCAGTTCGATGTTGGCGGGCGTTGTCGCATTAATTCTTTTATTGGTGATCTCTCTTTACCAAAATATGCAGACCCATGACAATATGATGGATGAAATCGCCGATTTAATTCTGGTCAGTGATATTTCAAGTCATGTAGGAAATGAGTTAGATGATTTAAGTGAACAATTTGATATCAAA
Organism: Acinetobacter sp. YH16032; assembly: GCF_013417345.1. Lineage (NCBI taxonomy): Bacteria > Pseudomonadati > Pseudomonadota > Gammaproteobacteria > Moraxellales > Moraxellaceae > Acinetobacter > Acinetobacter sp. YH16032. The sequence continues at coordinate 15,424 of NZ_VPEE01000018.1, forward strand.
TATGAATTAAAGCTCGATGAACTTATTTTGATTGAATCCCAAGACCTTGCTTTCAATCAAATTGGTTCCAAGGTGTTTTTTCAGAATGATCACTTTGGTTTTGTTTGGCTAGAAGGACGATTATTTCGTTATTACAGTGAGCAAAGTGATCAGCAAATTCTAACTATGCTTCAACCCATGTCAGCGCGTGTTGATCAGTTATTCAAAAGTTTGCTGGGCTACGGTGGTGTTCTCATTATTTTATGGGGCATTCAATGGTTTATTCTACACTTTATTATACGACGTCAGTTTAGATCTATTCACCAACTTTCAAAATTAATATCGCAAAAGACTGTTAAGGATTTATCACCGATTACACCTTCAAAACCAGAACTAAAAGAACTGCAACCTATTGTGAGTCAAATAAACCAAATGATGGAGCGTTTAGATCGGGCAATTACTGCGGAACAACGTTTTACAGCTGATGCATCCCATGAATTAAGGTCGCCACTTTCTGCGATTCAAATGCGGTTACAACTTTTAAAACGAAAATACCAGTCTGATCATGAGGATTTGTCACAAGACTTAGAGCAGATTCTAAAAGATGTGAGTAGGGGCTCAACTATTTTAGAAAATTTACTTTTGTTGGCCAGACTTGATCCGTCTTCAACGCAAGATGTACCGATACAGTCCATAGATTTAGACCGTTTGACGAAAGAGGTTTTACATTCAGTACAACCTTTGAGCCAAGAAAAAAATATTCAGTTTAAAACTGAGTTAGGAAATCATGCGATTAAGGCAAATCCTGAGTTAATGTTTAGCTGCATCCGAAATTTAGTCGATAATGCAATCCGCTATACGCCACAGAATGGAATCGTTGATATTTTAATCAAACAAAATAATAATGAAATTCTATTTGTGATTGAAAATGAAGGTCACGGCATTGAGCAAACAGTGATTGATCGGCTGGGAGAAAGATTTTATCGTGAGTTAGGCACACGTACAACGGGCTCAGGATTAGGATTATCAATTTGCCGTAAAATTGTCGAATTACATCAAGCCGAGATTGTATTTAAGAAATCAGAGTTAGGTGGTTTAAAAGTTGAAATAAAATTTCATTAAAACCAATTGTCTATAAAGTTGAAGAAATAAAATTAAAGAAGCAGTATGCGTTGATTCATACTGCTTAGTTCCACGATTATTATTATCAAATTTTAGAATTTTTATTTTGTCAAAATGAGTCGATTATTTCGTGTGAGACGAAGGCGATATTCTTCTCCTGCATGCATGATGCGAATTTCTCTGCCTAGAGCAAATAGATTATTTGAGTGAAGCATTGGTAATGCTTGGTGGTTTTCGTTATTACGTGTAAATAAGCTAAATGGTGCGTTCATTCCTTGGACTCCGTGGTATGTGGTGAAAGATTTAAATGATAATCATTATCGAATAGAGCTGTCAACGATAATTTTTCTCATTTATAAAAAAACATAAAATGCTTACAATTAAGCACTCATTTTTTGAAAGAAAATCATGTCAAAAAAAACACTTAATGTTTCTATAGCGTTGTTATTCCACAAAAATCAAGTTCTTGTGGGATGGAGAGAAGTCTCTTTACATCAGGGGGATAAAGCTGAGTTTCCTGGAGGAAAAGTGGAGTTAGGTGAAACTCCTGAACAAGCTTGCAAGCGTGAAGTTCAAGAAGAGGTGGGAATTTTTCTAGATCATGTCTATTTATTCGATATTATTACGCATGAATATGAAGATCTAATCGTAAAATTACACATTTATCAGGCTTATGTTGATCAGTCTCTACTAGATCATATTCAAAGTCCTTGGACATGGCATGATCGTTCAGCACTAAGCATTTTGAATTTTCCTAAAGCTAATGATGCCATTGTTAAACGACTACTCTGGCCGAATAAAATTGCAATAAAAAATATAGATCGTCTCGATACAATCATTGATCTTAATCGAGTTAGCTATTTGAGAACTGAAAATGCTTTAGATTTTGCGCTGCAACTCAACCAGTATAATCAACTGGATCAGCTCATTATCAATCGTGATGTGTGGATAGGATTATCAGAATCAAATCAGAAAAAAGTATTTGCCGTACAATTTAAACATGATCAATTGATGCAATTAAATTCTGATTCATTTATGGAGGAATGGAAGGGCATTAAACGCATCGCATCCTGTCATGACCATTCTAGTGTCAGTCGAGCTGTAGCGTTAGGTTTTGATGCAATATTTTTAAGTCCAGTACTGTGTACAACATCGCATCCTCAGCAAGCACCCTTAGGTTGGACGCAGTTTGAATTGTTATCAAAAGATATACATATACCAGTTTATGCGCTAGGCGGTATGAAGCCTGAATTATTAGATCAGGCCATACAACATGGAGCTTATGGAATTGCTGGTATTCGTGCTTTTTAAAGGCATTAAAAAAGCAAAACTCATGCTTACATCAAAATTTCTTGATTTTGTTTTGTGCTTCTTGGATGAGTTTTTGATTTTTTTGGAGTTGACCTGATTTCAAAATAATTTGCCAAAGTTGTCGCTTCATCGTTGCTGTTTGAGCATAACTGAGACCTCGTTTTGCCAACGATTCAGCATTTTTTGCCTCATTTTTTTTAATGGCAATCATCGCGAGATACATATAGGTCTCTGCAGATTGAGGGGCAAGTCTTTGTGCTTGGAGTGCGGCTTTCTCAGCTTCACTCCATTTTGCTTGACGAAATGCATGATGGGTTTGTTGCATTAGATTTTTAAATGCGGGAAGTTGGCGGCCATCATCGAATTTTTGAGTTGAGCTTTTCTGTTCAGGAATAACAATTTGTAATTTTTCCCGTTTAATCTCGGGTCGATCATAAGGCGTAATTTTAATACCATCGGCATCTTTTTGAGATGGTGTTGTTTTAGTCTCAGCTTGTTTAGGTTTCTGAGACGGTTGTGAGTTTTGAGGGGAGGTTAAAGTTTGGCAACCGCCTAAGAGTAATATGCTGGCGAATAGTACGCTAAAATTCAGTTTTGTCATTAACCTTAACTCCTCCTAAACTTATTTTAAGGATTATAACTTCCACTCGAAAGTACTCGAGTGGCATTCGTATTTAAATCCCGTTCCATTTCTGTTTCGCTCTCACGAATATATTGGTCGATGCTGTCTTCTGCTGGAATTTCTTCTGCATTCGTTTCAGGAACGTAAGTCGGCTCTACTTGGTAGTGTGGTAAGCCACATGCTGTTGCGCGACGAGGAACAGTATATTTAAGTATCGGTACATAGAGCGCACCTTGACAACCTTGTGCTGAAAGCTCACCGCTATTTGAGTCAATCCAATGCCACTGTACTTCATCAGGTTGACGTAAATTGACAGGTTTTTGCTTCAGTTGCTTCATTACGTTGGTCCACACGGGTAAAGCGCCAGATGAGCCCGTTAAGCCTGTCACTTTATTATCATCTAATCCAAGCCAGACAACTGCCAAATGATTACCTGAATACCCCGCGAACCACGAGTCCCTTGTATCATTGGTCGTACCTGATTTACCCGCTAGATTTAGATTCGGAGCGAGGCCGTTATAAGCAGCACGTCCTGTACCTGCCGACATCACACGTTGTAATCCGTAATTTAAAATATAAGCAGCCGATGGGTCGATCGTTTGTTGAACATTTAAACTGTAGCGATTAATGAGCTGCCCATTGGTATCAACAACTGTTCGGATAGATTTTGTAGGATATTTAAACCCTCCAGTTGCAAAGTTGCCATAAATATTCATGATTTCCATAGGCGACATTTCAACAGCCCCTAAGAAAATCGATGGGTAATTTGGAATAGGTGAAGTCACGCCAAACTTCATTAAATGATTGGTAAATGAAGAAAGTCCAAATTCTTGTCCTAAGCGAACTGTAGATAGGTTATACGAATTGGCTAAAGCTTGAACCATTGGGACGTAACCATACGAAGTTCCGCTATAATTTTTGGGTGTCCAAGTCTGATTGCGATCGACTGGCACACTAATTGGCGAGTCTTCGATTGCCGTCGCCCAGTTATAACGACCAGATTCCAAAGCAGTTAGGAAAATAACAGGTTTTAATAATGAGCCTACCTGACGTTTTGCATCAACTGCGCGGTTAAAACCTGTGAAGTCAGATACTGAACCTACGGCTGCAATCAATTCACCATTTTCAGGGTGAGAAACTAATACCGCGCCTTGAAGCTCTTTCAAGCGTGCAGGATTGGTCTTAGACAGTCTTGATACTGAATCTGTAAATGATTTTTGTACTTTGATTTGTGCGATTGGATCTAATGTGGTGAAAATTCGAAGACCTTGTTTCGTTAAATCGCTTTCTTGGTATTCTGTTTTGAGTTGACGACGAACGATGTCTAGGAAATCAGGGAAGCGAGCTGGGCCTAAAGTCGGTTTTTTAATCACGTTTAAAGGTTTAGCTGACTCAGTTTCATATTGCTCTTCAGTCAAATATCCCATGACTAACATATTGTTTAGAACAACATTACGGCGTTTTAATGCACTTTCAGGATTTCTCCAAGGATTGTATAAGCTAGGACCTTGAACGAGTCCGACAAGGAAAGCCTGTTGCGCTATACTCAATTCTCTAAGTGGTAAACCAAAATAAAATTGAGACGCTAAACCATAGCCATTGATCGAGTAATTACCATTTTGTCCTAAATTAACTTCATTCAAATATGCTTCCAGAATTTCATCTTTGTCATAATGAAACTCAAGCAACAACGCCATAAAGGCTTCATTCACTTTACGTTTGATTGTACGTTCAGGGGTCAAATAAAAGTTTTTAACCAATTGCTGTGTGAGTGTAGAACCACCTTGACGCTTACCACCAGTAACGTTGCTTACAACTGCGCGTGCTGTACCACGAAACGAGACGCCGTGATGATGATAGAAGTTGCGGTCTTCAGTGGCAATAAGCGCTTGAATTAAAGGTTTAGGAACACGATTGAGTTTAATGAGAACACGGTCCTCGTTGTGTTGAGGGTAGATTCCCCCAACTAACATTGGTTCTAGACGGGCAATCCCCGTACTCGATGGTTTTGTTGCTTTAATCTCTGAAATTTGACTAGCGCCAAAACTGACTTGGAGGATTTGTTCTGGTTCTACACTATCACCAAAATCGAAGCCACGCGTGTGGACATATATAGTATTGCCTTGAACCAAAAAATTACCTGGCTTGGTATAGTCTTCAGCGTTTTTATAACCCAACAGACCTAGCTCTTGAATGAAGTTTTGTTGCTCAACGGGTGCATTAGCATAAACTTCCAAGGGGCGTGCATATACTTTCGCTGGAATATCCCAACGATTGCCTTCAAATTTATCGCGAATAATATTATCTAAGCGGATTAGATAAATACTAAAAGCCACAAATGCAGAAATCACCAGCACTGAGAAAATCAATGCAATTAAGCCAATACCACGTTCAAACTTCATAGATCAAAAAGCAAAACCCTGTTTTATTGCGCTCATCATGCGAAGCTTTTTTATAATTTGCAATAATTAAACTGTGAATTTATGCCTTTTTTAGATAAATGTAATGATTTATCTAATTCAATATTAAGGAGAAAATTAAGATTTTAAGTTGGGGAAATGTGAAATTATTCGTGAAATTCATAACATGAAACAGGCTTGAAATATGTAAGTCACAGAATGATGATGATATGATACTCAACAATTCATCTGGAGCCGTAGCATACGTGCAACTTTCAGCAAAGTCATTTCGTAATATTGGATTAATTGGACGACCAGATAAATCATCTGTGGTTGAGACTTTAAGTCTAATTCATGACCATTTGATTAGTTTAGGTTTGCATCCAGTTTTTGATTCAGAAACCGCTAAATTGGTCCCTTATAAAAATTCGCAAACGGTCAGTCGAGCTTTATTGGGTGAAGTTACAGATTTGGTGATTGTCGTAGGTGGTGATGGTTCATTGCTTCAAGCGGCTAGATCTTTAGTGAAATACAATACTCCCGTCATCGGGGTAAACCGTGGGCGTTTAGGTTTCCTAACAGATATCAAACCGACAGAAGTGTTATTTAAATTAGATCAAGTCTTGAAAGGTGAGTTTCAGCTAGATCGCCGTTTTTTATTAGAAGTCGAAGTTCGTAGTAAAAATGAACTGATTTATGATGCAATAGCATTGAATGATGTGGTTCTGCATTCAGGTAAGTCAGTCCATATGATTGAGTTTGATCTTCATATTGATGGTCAATATGTTTATCGCCAACACAGTGATGGTTTGATTGTATCGACACCTACGGGTTCAACAGCATACGCACTTTCTGGTGGCGGTCCAATTTTGCACCCAAGTATGGATGCGATCGCGCTAGTGCCAATGCACCCGCATACGCTTTCTTCTCGTCCGATTGTGGTGGGTGGTCAAAGTGAAATTAAAATTCAAATTCGTAAGAATCGAGTGTTGCCAATGGTGAGTGCTGATGGGCAACACAGTGTTTCTTTAAATGAAGGTGATTGGTTGCATATTCGCAAACATCCTTTCAAACTTACTTTATTACATCCACCTGGATACGACTTTTATATGGCATGTCGTACCAAACTAGGATGGAATCAAGATTACGATTCATTTCATCAGCAGGACTAAACATGAATATTGAACAAATGTTATCAGTTTTGGATGCAGACATCGTTGCTCGTTTAAGAACTGCCGTTGAAATCGGTAAATGGCCAAACGGTGTAGCTTTAACTCAAGAGCAGCGTCAGATTTCAATGCAAGCAGTCATTGCTTGGGAAGCTAAAAATCTGCCAGAAACAGAAAGATCAGGGTATATTGATAAAGGTCATAAAGAGGAAGGTGATGAATGTGATTCACATGTTCCAGAGCCAGAATTTCAACCTATACGTTTTGTATAATCTTCTATGTTAAAAAAGACACCTGATAGTGTCTTTTTTTAATCCGAATTTAAACTCGATGACGTGACTGCCAGTATTCTTGAGCCAAGGTCTGTGCTTGTGTAAATGTTTCAGCCACATTCATAGTGTAGATTGCGATTGCCATAGTTTCAATAACAGCCACCTCTCCATAGCTATGGTGGGCATCACCTAACCATACGGCATTGAAAGTATCTAAGTTCAACTCTTCTTCAATTGCTGAACGATCAGCTGTGAGTTTCGGAAGTTCAAGCTCATACAGTTCACCGTCTCGTATACCGCAAATTAAGGTTTTTGCATCTGGGTTTCGTTCAAATTCACCGCCTTCACCTTTAATCACCGCACTGTTAACGTAACCTAATTTGGCAGCAGTCTGTTGATGAGAACTGCGATACGCAGGGTGAAATATCGCTTGCAAAGTGGCTTTGGCATTGAAGGGATTGATGAGTCGTGAAAGCGTATGAATGGGTGAGCGTAAGCCCATGATATTGCGTAATGCAATTAAATCACTCAAGGTAGGTGAAATGACTTCGAGTGGTATATAGGCAAAGTTATGCTGATTCAGTTCTGATGCCACTTCGTTTTCATTTTGACAAATGGTATAACCTAAATACTGTAAAACTTGTTCTGTATATAATCGATTGATGGTATGTCCAGAAGCCCCATGCATTACAATACGATGACCATGTTTTGCTAAGGTTAACGCCGATAAGATAAACCACGGATAGTGTTTGCGTTTCCCCGCGTAAGAAGACCAGTCTAGGTCGACATCAATAGCTCTAAATTTAAGTTGATCACGAGTCGCTTGCACAAAGCCAGCCAGTTCATCTACAGATTCTTCTTTCACTCGTAAAAGCATTAAAAAAGCACCCAGCTGAACGTCTAATACCTCATTTTTTAAAATCATCTCAAATGCTTGATAGGCTTCTTCATAGGTCAGTGATCGCGCACCATTTTTTCCTTTGCCAAGAATACGAACAAATTGCGCAAATGGATGTTCAAAGTCTTTATATAAATTACGTTTTGTATTCATGATCAATGCAGTTGGATGTTCTTAATGACATTGTAACGTGGAATGATGCTTCGAATAAAAGCTAAATATCAAATTCAATGATCATGCATTATTTTTAGCTTTTGAGACTGACCAAATTGTATGAATTTTCAAGCGCTTTTGTCCATGACAACTGGAAAAAAACGGGATAGCATGAAAACTTATAAAAAAATGAAGTGTAAGGAACACAAGAATGTTGGCATATGATGCAGATTTAGAATTATTCCGTGATAATTTCAAACGTTTTATGAGTGAGCACGTTGCTCCTTATTATGAGCAGTGGGAACGCGAAGGAAAAATGCCACGTTCAGTGTGGAATGCACTTGGTGAAAATGGCTTCTTGTGCGTAGATGTTCCTGAAGAATATGGTGGTTATGGTGTTCCAACAGAATATTCTTTAATGTTGGTTGAAGAGTCGGCACGTGCAGGTTATAGCGCATTATCGACAGGTATTTCATGTCACTCAGAAATTGCAGCACCATATATTCTACATATCGCGAACGAAGAACAAAAAAAATACTGGTTGCCAAAAATGGTTTCTGGTGAAGTGGTCGGGGCAATTGGAATGACAGAGCCAGGTGCTGGTTCTGATTTACAAGCCATCCGTACGAATGCCATTTTGAATGGTAATCATTATGTTTTGAATGGCTCTAAAACTTTTATTTCAAATGGTCAGCATGCAGACTTGGTTGTGCTTGCCGTTAAAACAGATCCTCAGGCACGTGCTAAAGGCGTCTCACTTCTATTGGTTGATACTCATTTAGAAGGGTTTAAAAAAGGCACAAATCTCGACAAAATCGGTTTGCATTCCCAAGATACTTCGGAACTCTTTTTTGACAATGTAAAAGTTCCAGCTGATCAGCTTTTAGGTCAAGCGGGTCAGGGATTTGCATATTTGATGCAAGAATTACCACGTGAGCGGACAGCGATTGCTGCGACAGCATTAGGGGCAATTCGAGGTTCAATTGATGTGACTGTTCAATATGTCCAAGAGCGTCAGGCCTTTGGTCAAAAAATTGGACAATTCCAAAATTCTCGTTTTGTTTTAGCACAAGCGAAAATCGATGAACTGGCTACGGCCGCTTTTTATAATCAAAACCTAGCATTGTATAAAGAAGGGAAATTGGATGTTGAAACAGCAGCTGCATTAAAAAGTTTCAGTACAGATATTCAAATGAAAGTGGCGGATAACCTACTGCAACTCTTTGGTGGCTATGGCTATATGACGGAATATCCTATTTCACGCTTCTTTGTGGATGCACGTATTCAACGAATCTACGGCGGAACCAACGAAATCATGAAAGAAATCGTAGCACGTGGCATGCTAGGACGTTAATTTTTATCCGTATTTACATCTCGCTTGATGAATACAAGCGAGATGTATTCGAATGTGTTTTCAATTTTAAAACTTATAGAACGCACTGATTTTAAAAAAAGATTAAAGCTATCCTATTCAATGTTCTTGTCTTTTTTCTAATTTATAGCGCATATTGGATTGATGATTATTTCAACTGTATATTTTTAAGTCTTATTGCCATAAAGTTTGGTTGCTTAACATTTGAAAGCTAACTATTGTTATACTGTTTACATAACTGATTCTGTAAGGCGACTTTACAATGATCAACGATGATCAAAACACGACGAATTCTTTAGACTTAGCTAAAATCCGCGAAGATATCGACTCAGTAGATCAACAACTCCAACAACTGATTAACCGTCGAGCACGACTTGCTGAAGCTGTAGCAAAAGCAAAATTTGCTTCTGAAGAAAATCCAATGTTTTATCGTCCTGAGCGTGAAGCACAAGTTTTGCGTAATGTGATGGAGCGTAATGAAGGTCCTTTATCTGACGTGACGATGGCGCGTTTGTTTAGAGAAATTATGTCTGCATGTCTTGCTTTAGAAGCACCACAAAGCATTGCTTTCCTTGGTCCAGTAGGAACTTACACCCATTCGGCAGTACTGAAGCATTTTGGACATGATGCGGTTGTGCGCCCACTTCCTACAATTGATGAAGTGTTCCGTGAAGTCGAAGCAGGCAGTGCACATTATGGTTTAGTTCCTGTTGAGAACTCATCCGAAGGCGTGGTTAACCACACGCTTGATTGTTTTAAAGCGTCACATTTAAATGTGATTGGTGAAGTTGAATTACGTATTCATCATCAATTTTTGATTTCTTCAAATACGCGTAAAGACAGCATTAAACAAATCTATGCGCATCAACAAACTTTAGCTCAATGTCGTGGCTGGCTCGATGCTCATTATCCAGGTGTTGAACGTGTGGCTTTGAGTTCGAATGCTGAAGCTGCTCGCCGTATCCGTAATGAATGGCATTCTGCGGCAATCGCATCTGAAACAGCTGCGAGCTTATATGATTTAGAAATCTTACATAGCAATATTGAAGATAATCCAGAAAATACAACACGCTTCTTAGTTATTGGGCGTGAAAAAGTACCACAAAGTGGTAATGATAAAACTTCTTTATTGATCTCTGCACATGACCGTGCAGGTGCGTTATTAGAAATTTTAGCGCCGTTCGCTAAACATAACATTAGCTTGACCAGTATCGAAACAAGACCTGCATTGCCTGAAAAATGGGCTTATGTATTCTTTATCGATTTAGAAGGGCATATCGAACAAGAGAACGTACGTGCGGCTGTCGAAGAAATTCGTCCATTAGTCAAAGAAATCCGTGTTCTTGGTTCATACCCGATTGCGGTACTTTAAAAAGAGTTGATACTTAGATATGTCTCAACCTTTATTTAAAAAAGTTGCATTTATTGGGCTAGGATTGATTGGATCAAGTTTAGCACGTGTCATTCAAACACATGGTCTTGCTGAAAATGTTGTGGCATCTACGCGATCTGTTCAAACCTTAGAAGATGCTAAAGCTTTAGGTTTGATTAGTGAAGGATATGCTAATGCCAAAGATGCAGTGGTTGATGCAGATTTAATTGTTCTTGCTTTACCCGTGAGAGCTACACAATCTGTATTAAACTCGATCAAATCTGTGATTGCTCCTGATACTATAATTACAGATGTGGGCAGTACCAAAGGCAATGTGGTTGAGGCTGCAATTGCGGTTTTTGGTGAGCAGTTACCCGCAGGTTTTGTTCCAGGGCATCCAATAGCTGGTGCTGAACATACTGGTGTTCATGCAGGTAAAGTAGATTTATTTGCTAACCACAAAGTGATATTAACGCCGTTAGCAACAAGTGCTGAGTGGGCAGTGCAAAAACTGATTCAGTTATGGCAAGCTGCTCAAGCTGAAGTAATTTGTATGGATGTGGAAAAGCATGATGAAGTGCTTGCGCATACAAGTCATCTGCCACATTTAATGGCATTCAATTTGGTTGAGCAACTGGCAAATCGTGAAGATAATCTGGACATTTTCCGCTATGCAGCTGGTGGTTTCAGAGACTTTTCTCGCATTGCGGCGAGTGATCCACAAATGTGGCATGACATATTCTTTGCCAATAAAAAAGCGATTTTGAATGCTGTTGATGGCTTTGAGAACCAATTGGCTCATATTCGACAGCTCATTGAAAACGAAGATTCAAAAGCACTCATGGGATTGCTTGGACATGCTCAAGCAGCACGCCAACATTTTAACCATATGCTTGCCAAGAAACCTTTAATGGAGAACAAAACTGTGACACAGCAATTTACTATTCTGCCGGGTGCTAAATCATTTTCTGGAAAATTTAGCGTGCCAGGTGACAAATCTGTGTCACACCGTTCAATCATGTTTGGTGCGATCGCTGAAGGTACAACACATGTTACTGGTTTCTTAGAAGGTGAAGATGCCTTAGCAACACTTCAAGCATTCCGTGATATGGGTGTAAATATTGAAGGTCCAAAAAATGGTGAAGTCACCATTCATGGTGTAGGAATGCATGGCCTTAAAGCTCCAGCAAGTGAGCTTTATATGGGTAACTCTGGGACTTCGATGCGTCTTCTGTCAGGGATGTTGTCTGCGCAAAAATTTGACTCAGTAATGACTGGTGATGCATCGTTGAGCAAACGTCCTATGGAACGTATTGCAAAGCCACTCCGTGAAATGGGTGCTCAAATTCAAACAACAGGTGAGCGTGGCACACCGCCAGTATCGATCACAGGTAATCAGCAACTTAAAGGTATTCATTACGATTTACCGATGGCTTCTGCACAAGTGAAGTCTGGCATTCTGCTCGCTGGTTTATGGGCAGAAGGTGTAACGTCGGTGACTGAGCCAGAACCGACACGTGATCACTCTGAGCGTATGTTACGTGCATTTGGGTATGATGTGAAAACTGAAGGTAACCGTATTTCTTTAAAAGGTGGTGGTAAGTTAGTTGGCACGAATATTCAAGTGCCTTCAGATATTTCATCTGCTGCGTTCTTTATGGTGGGTGCTGCCATTACTGAAAATTCAGATGTAACACTTGAGGCAGTGGGTATTAACCCTACTCGTACTGGGGTGATCGAAATTTTGAAGCAAATGGGGGCTGATATTTCAGTCGAGAATGAACGAATTGCAGGTGGTGAACCAATCGCTGATATTCGAATTCGTGGCACTCGTACTTTGAAAGGCATCCACATGCCTGAAGATCAAGTACCTTTAGCGATTGATGAATTCCCAGCATTATTTATTGCTGCAGCTTGTGCTGAAGGTCAAACAGTGTTAACTGGTGCAGCTGAACTTCGTGTAAAAGAGTCTGATCGAATCCAAGTGATGGCTGATGGATTGAAAACAATGGGTGTTGATTGTACGCCTACGGATGACGGTATTATTATTGAAGGTAAAGGTAAGTCTGGTGATTGGTCTGCTATCTTTACAGGTGGTGAAATTGAGTCACATCATGATCATCGTATTGCCATGAGTTTCTCCATTGCGGGTCTGCGTACTTCAGGCGCAATTAAAATTGTGGGAACTGAAACCGTTGCAACAAGTTTCCCAACATTTACTCAACTCACTGAACAAGCGGGTTTATCTATTCAAGTTAGTGAATAATACGACCAAAGATTTGTATATTTCTTTTCAAACAGCCAAGCAAAAGCTTGGCTGTTTTGTTTATATTGCTTATTCTAATTCTATATAATTAAAAAGCCTTTGGATGAGGAAATGAAAAAATTACAATTTTTAGTTGATCAAACGAAATACGCTAAGGCTCATTCAAGTCATTCTCATGATAATGCACAAACTTACGTTACAGCATTGTTATCTGAACAGTTGGTGCAACATGGATTTCACACTCAAACTACGAATCCGCATGAATTAGAAGTCAGTGTCTCTGATCACCCAATCGCTTTAGGGGTGAACTGTAATCAACCAGATGGCGAAGGACATTTTGTATGTGAAATAAGTGCGCATGCAGATGAGGAACAGGATTGGTTCCAAAAAATTGAGACGCAGAGTGTGATTAAACAACTTGCGCAAGCAGTAGAGCAGACATTAAAAGAAGATGAGTTGTTCCAGTCGCTAGAGTGGAAATCCTAACGAGGAATAAAACAAACCCAATGTAAAGAATCTACACTGGGTTTTTCTGAAACACGTAATATTTATATTAAGCCGTAAGGAAGCGAGTGATCGCGACGCGAAGTTGCTTCAAATAACCTGTGAAGAAGTGATTAGCACCAGGTAGCACTGTAATAATATGGCGTTGAGGCTTTGCCCATTCAATTAAATCGGATAATAAAGTGACTTCATCTGCCTCACCATGAATAAACAGGATATCACCTTTAATTGCCGGAGTAACATAGTGACGGATACCAGCAACTGTGGCTGTTGGTAAACCACATAGAATGACTTGTTCAGGTTGAATTTCTTGAGGTAGTGCATGATATGCCTTCGCCATAACATGTGCACCAAAACTAAAGCCTCCAACATAGAAAGGCAATGTAAGGTGTTTTGCACGTACTTGACGAATGACTTCTAAAATATCTTCTGTTTCACCAAATCCTTCATCGTGAACCCCTTCACTTTGACCTGATCCACGGAAACTTGGACGATAAACGATATAACCACGCTCAAGGAACATTTGAGCTAGCAGAGTGGGAACTTTGTGCTGAGGAGTACCACCTTGAAGCGGGTGAGGGTGACAAACGACCGCAAATCCTTTTACTTCAGACTGAGGATAATCTACAAAAACCTCAATTTTGCCAACAGGGCCTTGAATGAACATTTGTTCAGACATAAAAATACCGATTAACGTGCAGGAGAATCGTATATTTTAACGTCAATAATTAAAAAAAACACAATTGGAAATAAAATAAGTCTACTGTTATAGTTTGATTAATTGTTTTTTGATCAGGTTTCTATGTTTGCCTTAATTTCTCCTGCTAAGACATTAGATTATGAATCTACACTTCCAACTGATAAACATACTTTACCAAGATTGCTTGACCACTCACAACAGCTTATAGACGTAAGTCGTAAACTGTCTGCTTCAGAAATCGCCAAATTAATGAGTGTGAGTGAAAAAATTGCGAATCTTAACGTGGAACGCTTTAGAGATTGGCAATCAGACTTTGATTTATCAAATTCACGCCAAGCAATCTTTGCCTTTAAGGGCGATGTTTATACAGGTCTGGATGCGTATTCGCTTACGCAAGCTGATTTAGAATATGCTCAATGCCATTTAAGAATGCTATCGGGTCTCTATGGATTACTTCGACCACTGGATTTGATGATGCCTTATCGTTTAGAAATGGGCACGAAATTAGCAAATCCACGCGGTCACAATCTTTACGAATTTTGGGGAGATGAAATTACCCAATTGATCAACCAAGATTTATCAGAAGCCAAGAGTGATTTATTGGTCAATATCGCATCCGATGAATATTATAAATCGGTGAAAGAAAGCAAAATTGAAGCTGAAATTATCAAGCCCGTGTTTTTAGACCAGAAAAATGGGAAATATAAAGTGATAAGCTTCTATGCTAAAAAAGCGCGTGGATTGATGGCACGTTATATTATCGAAAATAAACCTAATACTGTGGATGATCTTAAATCATTCAATACAGACGGCTATTATTTCGATGCTGAAAGTTCTTTGAAAGGTGAGCTCATTTTTAAACGTGATGAGCAGGCGGCTTAAAAATAAATAGGCGGTAGCGGGGCAAGGTGTCTGATGATTGATTCATACTTAAACCAGTTGAGAAGATACTGGGCCGCTACTGCACAACAGCTTGAACTATCCTCAGAGGATTCCATATCTATTCTTGATAGATTAGAAGTTCATTACAGTGAGCCTCATCGTCACTATCATACAGTGCAGCATATCGTTGAATGTATGGATCACTTACAATTGGTTCTACCAAATTTAAAAGATCCTTTATCAGTCTCTATAGCTCTTTGGTTTCATGATGTCATTTATGAGCCTAAGGCACACGATAATGAACAACAAAGTGCTGATATGATGTTGAACATCATATCTCCCCACATGGAGATGAGGAGATGTGAGAAAATTTATCAGTGGATATTAGCGACCAAAGAGCATCGTGCTTCAGTTGATTCGGATCTTAACTACTTACTTGATATTGATCTTGCAATTCTTGGTTCAACCGCCAAACGTTTTGAAGAATATCAGCAGCAAATTCATCAAGAATTCAGTTGGGTACCCTCTGAAATTTATACACTAAAACGAAATGAAGTTCTTAATAGCTTTTATCAAATGGAATCCATTTATAAAACAGCATATTTTCATGACACTTTAGAAAATCAAGCCAAACAAAATTTAGAACGAGCATTAGTTAGCTGATTTGAAAGCAGCTAATGCGCGCTGTCGACTCATCTTTAAATCAACAATAGGTTTTGGATAATTGAGTTTAAGATTCGGATTTTTAGCGTAAGGCTCATGAATGATTTTCGCATCAAGATGAGCTAATTCAGGTACCCATTTGCGAATATAATCACCTTGACTATCAAATTTTTGTGATTGACTAATGGGGTTGAAAATACGGAAATAAGGTACAGCATCTGTACCTGTTGAAGCACACCATTGCCAGCCACCATTATTTGCCGCTAAATCTCCATCAATCAAATGTTGCATAAACCATTGTTCGCCTTTACGCCAGTCGATGAGCAAATTCTTACTAAGGAACATGGCGACAATCATTCTGACACGATTGTGCATCCATCCTGTTTGAAGCATTTGACGGATTCCAGCGTCCACAATTGGAATACCCGTTTGTCCAAACTTCCAAGCATTTAATTCATCGGGTGCATCACGCCATGGCACATTAGATGTATTTAAATTGAATGGTTGATATTTCGATAATCTTGGAAAGTCAAACAGGATGTGTTGATAAAATTCTCGCCATAATAATTCATCTAACCAAGTTTGTTGACCATCAGAGTAGAGATGAAAATTGCCATTTGAGCGACTAAAAATTGCAGCCAAACATTGTCGAATCGAAATAAATCCTAGATTTAAATACGGTGATAATTGACTGGTTGCATCAATGTTTGGAAAGTCGCGTTGTTGTTTGTACGTCTCTAAATTCTCGTCAACAAATTTCTCGAGCATTTGTAGTGCATATGACTCTCCAACAGGCCATTGATATTTAATCTGAGCATCAGGATAAAAATCATGTATCGATGGAATTTTGGAGGTATGAAAGCGTTGTATAAGCTCATGAGGTTGTACCTTCGGTACAGCGAGTGGTTGAGGAACAGAGATATTCAAGATTTCATAGCATGCACGTTTATAAGCACCAAAAACTTGATAAGGCTGGCGCGTCTTATTACGAATTGATCCAAGTGGGAAAATTGTGCGGTCATGATAATACTCGACAGTCACCTGATGCGATTCTAATAAGGTCTGGACTTGCGCATCACGATTCAACTCATTCATGCCGATTTCGATGTTAGCGTGTATCGCAGTAATTTGATATTTTTTTGCGAAAGTTAATATTTTAGCTGGTACATCGTCCCATTGGGGCACGATTTCCACCACAAGTGGGATATTGAATTGCTTTAACTCACTTTCAAGTGATTTAAGTTGGCGAAGATAAAAGTCAATTTTAATCACTGCATCATCATGCAATTTCCATTGTTCAGGTGAAAGTATCACCAATGCACAAGTATTCCCATGCCGGTTTGCCTCCATTAACGCCGTGTTATCCCTAACTCTTAAATCCTGACGAAACCAAATGAGATTCATATGATTAATATCCAAATATCCTCAGGAAATTATAAGAATTTGAATCATTTAAATCGTTAAGCATTGTAATTTTTTGCATAAAAAAAAGGCGAAGCAGAAGCTTCACCTTTTTGTCCTAAAATCCGTTGATCTTAGTGGTGGTGACCACCTACACCGTGAACGTGACCGTGATCTAACTCTTCTTGAGTTGCTTCACGGATTTCAACGATTTCAACATCAAATGTTAAGTCTTGACCCGCAAGCGGGAAGTTAGCATCAACGATTACGTTTTCGCCTTCAACAGCTTTAACAGTCACAATTTGAACGCCATCATCAGTTTGCGCTTGGAATTGCATACCAGCTTCGATGTTGTCTACGCCTTGGAACATTTGTTTAGGTACTTCTTGAACTAAATCAGTGTTGTACTCACCATAAGCTTCAGCAGCAGGAATCGTTACTGTGAATTTGTCACCAGTCGTTTTACCTAACATTGCTTTTTCTAAGCCAGGGATAATGTTGCCAGCGCCTTGCAAATATGCAAGTGGTTCACCTTGAGATTGATCGAGAGTTTCACCCTCTGCATTAGTCAATTTATAGTTAAATAAAACCACAAGGTCATTTGCAATAACTGTCATGTTAATGATCCATTCAAATATTTTAAGGGTACATCATAAAGTGAAAACCAATTTTTGTAGACAATTTTCTAAAAAAAATGCAGTTTCGATAATTTATAACGCTTAAATATTACATTGGGGCGTCTTTTAGATTTTTCAATGCAATTTGATTTTAGGTGCTATTTTTCTGGTCACAAAATCTTTGGCTGTGAGTAATCCTGCCTGTGCATAACCATAAATCGTGGCTTGATGCAGTCGGTAAAGCGATACATACATCGACTTCGCCACAAATCCTTGAACATTGACCTGACCAAGTAATTCACCAACTGCTTTATTCTCACTTAAAGATACAAGTGAACCTTTGTCAGAAAAATTGAACATCGGTTGTGATTTTCCTGAAATTCGCGCTTTCATTGCATCAACGAGGAAAGCAGCCTGTTGACTTGCAACTTGCGCACGCGGTCCTAAAGCTGTTTCACGCGCATCTAGAATACAGTATGCGCAATCACCGAATGCAAAAACATTCGGATCTGCTTTTGTTTGGAGTGTTGCAAATACGTGTAAGCGACCCATACGATCTTTTTCGAAGCCTTCTAGGTTTTGAATCACTGCTGGAGTTTTAATGCCCGCAGCCCAAACTTTTAATTGTGCTGGAATTGAACTTCCATCATTAAAGTAAATTTGATCAGCATCCACTTTTTCGACACGCTTAGACGTTAAAATATCCACATTCATGCGCTTAAGCTGCTTAGTGCTGTGGTCTGACATTTTTTCAGAAAGAGCCGGTAGAATACGATCCGCGCCTTCAATTAGTGAAATTTTGACGTTTTTAGGATCAATTTTATTAAGACCGTATTTAAAGAAGTTTTGTTTGGCTTGAACTAATTCCGCTGCAAGCTCAACACCCGTTGCACCTGCACCTATAATGCCAATATGCAGCTCACGATGGTCATTATTATTTTGAGCTTCGATATAAAGATGAAGTAGATGCTGCTGGAACTGTTCAGCCTGTTTTGGATTATCTAAATAGTGACAATGTTCTTGCACACCTGAAGTATTGAAATCATTGGAAACCGAACCAACCGCTAGAATAAGAGTGTCATAACTTAGCGTTAAATGATCAATAGATTGATCATAGGTTGACGCCACAGGTTTGAGCAATTGAATGGTCTTGGCTTCACGATCTAATTGTTCAAATTTACCCAATACAAACTCATAATGATGTTTTGCAGCATGACCAAAATAGTTTGTTTCTTCATCACTAGGGCTTAACGTACCTGCTGCAATTTCATGTAAAAGTGGTTTCCAAATATGTGTAAGCTTTTGGTCAACTAATGTAATTTTTGCTTTTTTAGATTTGCCCAGCGTGTCACCCAGTTGTGTTGCTAGTTCTAAGCCACCAGCACCACCACCCACAATGACAATATGATGAAGATTCGACATTTAATATTCCTATTTTTATAGCGTCATAAATAAAAAAGAGATGGGGGTTAATATGCCATCTCTTTTTTAAAAGAATTGTCCTTTTTGTATTACAAGTTACAGATTTACAATAAAAAACTGCAATTAGTTTAAAGGATAGATTTTTGCTTGATTTGCACTGCTAGATCCGAAACTAAATAATTGTTTAAACCAATTCAAAATACTTTCAAACCATGATGCTTCATCAATTTGAAGTACATCCTCAATCAATACCGTTTGAATGAGTCGATTATTTTGATAGATATGAATACGTGCCAACTGCTGAATTTGCGCAATAGGTGCGGTTAATGATTGTGTTAGTAGCTCGACGTTCATATGCGTTTGAGTTTGCTGTAAAGGCTCAAGAGCTGAAGTGAATCCAAAAGCATCTGTTTGAATTAAGCGATGAGTTTGATTGTCAAAATTACGCATATCAATCATTTGATTCGCGTTATACAAAGAGGTCGTCACGATACTTGGCTTTTTAGTTTCGACTCTGAACATTTTTAAGGTCGATGCGACTACAGGGAGTTCAGCAATTAGTTGCTTATTTTTAATTGCAATTTCATTGCGTGTATAGGCATAGGATAGGTTTAAAAGTTGATGTGCGATTTCAGCGCGTTTAAAGCCACTTTGAGCACCGAGTACCACAACAATAAGTCTCCTTTGATTGAGGTCAAATTGTTGAGTTGGTCGGTTGGCTGTAAGTGCAAGGTTATAGCCTGCAGCACGAGTAAACCCTGTTTTTAAACCATCAACAGTAGCATCTTGTTTAAGTAAGATATTCGTTGCACGGTGAAAATGCTGATTGTAAGTAAAACTTTGCTGTTTCGAGTAGTCAAGGTAATCGGGTGTTTCATTGGTGAGTGCTTGTGCGAGCACGGCTAAATCATGCGCTGTTGAATAGTGCATATCCATTGTAATGCCCGCGGGATTGGCAAAGTTTGTATCTTTCATGCCAAGTACTTTGGCTTCTTGATTCATGCGTTGAACAAATGCAGGCACTGATCCTGAAATTCGTTCAGCCAATGTGACAGCAGCATCGTTGGCAGACATGATAATTAAGCCTGCCAAAAGCTGATCAATCGTAATTTGTTGAGTCGGCTTCAGATACATCTGAGACTCATCCCATTGAACTACATTGACAACTGGTGTGGCAGTAATAACTTCATTTTTGCTAATTTTACCCGCTTGAATGTCTTTCAGCGCGATGTAAGCCACCATCATTTTGGTTAACGAAGCTGGTGCACGTTGGACATGGCTATTGTGTTCAGTAATGACTTGACCTGATTGTGGATCTAAGACAGTCCATGCTTCAGCTTCTAAACTTTCTGGTGCAACTTCGAACAAGGAAGCATGTGTGATATTTACTATAAAAAAACTAAAAATTATGAGTAGAGCAGAGTAGAGTTTCAACGGGTTTACCTATATAAGCCAATCCAATGGCATAGATCATCAAGCACACCGCATGCTATGCCTTTTTTTTTTGAAACTCTAGTCAGATTTGTAGACAATTAATACGAATCGCGCAACTCCAAGTAAAAAAATGCTAATCTAAATACAAGTTGGTTCTATAGTTTCTCAATTAAGACATTATGTTGCATTATCAGATCGAATTTGACGACTTTCGTCAGCATCTCATTCACGTTACTGTTCGTTTCATTGCTCAACCAACTCAAGTATTGAGCTTGCCAACTTGGATTCCTGGAAGTTATCTCATTCGAGAGTTTTCTAAGCATATTGAGTCTGTTCGTGCTTATGATGAAGATGGTCGAATACTCAAGATACGTAAAAATGAAAAAAATAAGTGGCAGTTATTTAATACTGATTTTGAGCTGATTACGGTTGAGTACGACGTCTATGCATACGACCTCTCAGTACGTGGTGCTTATGTTGATGAAACACGCTTATATGTGAATCCTGCTTGTGCGTGTTTAGGTTTAGAAGGACAAGAAGATAAAGCGGTAGAAGTTGAGTTATTTTTGCCAGATGAATTGAAACATTTCCAACTCGCTACAGGATTGGCATCTAAAAGTTTAGTGCGTGGTCGCTATACGCTTAAGGCAAAAAACTACGCTGAATTGATTGATGCACCATTTGAACTTGCAGATCAAACTCGTTTTGCTTTTGAAGCAAATGGTATACCACATGAGTTTGTGGTTTCTGGCAAACATGCGATGAATGTCGAACGTATGAAACAAGATATTGAGAAAATCTGTGCGACAGAAATATCCATGTTTGGTTCGGCACCTTTTGAAAACTACACCTTTATGACCATCGCGACGGGTAACAGTTATGGTGGTTTAGAGCATCCGAACTCAACCAGTTTGATTTCTCCACGTGATGATCTACCTAAGTCCAATGAGCCTGTTGAACCTTCCGCTGATTATCAGCGTTTCTTAGGGTTGTGTAGCCATGAATATTTTCATTCATGGTTGGTGAAATTTATTCGCCCTGAAAATTTTGTGAATTATGATTTAGACAAAGAAGGCTATACCTCTTTGTTATGGATTTTTGAAGGCTTTACGTCCTACTATGATGATTTGATTCTACTGCGTAGTGGTGTGATTTCTCAGGAATCTTATTTGAAGTTGTTAAAGGCGCAGATCGATCGTTATTTGCAAAATCCAGGTCGTTTTGTTCAAACTGTTGCAGAGTCAAGTTTTGATGCATGGGTCAAATTCTATCGTCAAGATGAAAACTCTAACAATGCTGGCACAAGTTACTATAACAAAGGTTGCTTAGTAGCGCTGTGTCTAGATTTAGGTTTACGTTTAAGAGGTTCAAGTCTTGATGCATTGATGCGTAAGCTGTATGAAAATGCGCAAAAGGGTATACAGGTTCATGAACGTACCATCTATGAATTATGCCAAGAATTAACAGGTGATGATTGGTCTGAACAAATTAATCATTTGATTAATACCACGGATGAGTTACCGCTTGATCAATTGTTCCCTGAATTTGGCTTAGACTATGTTTTAAAGCATGATAAATCTTTACCATTTGGTTTAAAACTTGTAGATAAACCTGAAGGTGTATTAATTCAGTCTGCTCGTCGTGATGGCGCTGGTGTTAAAGCTGGGCTTTCTGCTCATGATATTATCATCGCAGTTGATGGTTTAAAGGCGACCACTAAGCAACTCGATAAGTATGCAAAATTGGAAGGTACTTTTAATGTGCATGCTTTCCGTCGTGATGAATTAATGCAATTTGAAGTTCAATCAGGTGGTAGTGAACTCCCTGAAGTAGAACTTAAGGTTTCCGATCAATCTAAAGTTGATAAATGGCTTAAAGCTTAATTTAACTTAGGATTTAAAAAAACCAGTGTTTATGCACTGGTTTTTTTTGAAAAGTTTTATAAAAAATTGAAAATTAAAAACAGATAATATAATAATGATACTTATATATAATTTTATCAAAATCAAAATGTTAAATAATTTTTCTGAAAATAAGAAGCAACTTTACTCTATGGTTGTTTTATGTTTAGTATCATTGTTAGTTTATTTTAAGACAAGTAGTGATCCTATATTTTCATTAATTCAAGGTACTTTTTTAGAAAGCTTTTTTTATCAATTTGCAGAAGGGAATAACATATTAAATGCATTGAGTATTGGTATATTAGTTAGTTCAATTTTTTGGTATTTAAATATTTATTTACCAGAAAATAGAGTTAAAAACTCCAAGTTAAAGAGATTAAATAAAGCTTTGATGTTAATTATTGAAGCAAAAAATGGTAATCCGTACAGTTGGGATAAACATTATATTCATTGCCTACCATTTGAGAAAAAACATTTAATTTTCTTAAAAGAAGTAAAAGATCAATTAGATAATAAAAAAATTTATAATTCATTAGCAGAAAAAGCTTTTTATGAAATTTGTGAATCTTCTTTTGAACTTTTTAATTTTTTGAGCATAACTGCTAACGAAGTATCTCCTAAGCATGGTGAACTCTGGGATTCAATGGCTAGAAACATTGCACAAATTGGTAAATTTTATCCAGAGTTTCATAGAAAAAAATTGACTCAGGTTGGCGCTTAGGAGATAAAAAACTAGATTTCTCAAGTGGTTTATTTGAACTCAATATGACAGAGCTACTAGAAAAGATAGAGAAATGGATTGATTTAGATTGAAGGATGTCTTCTAAAATCAATTACCCCGATAGGTTGAATAACCATATGAACTTAATAACAACGGAATATGGTAATGATTTAGACTACCGTCAATCACAAAAACCACTGGCACTTCAGGGAAGAAAGTACGCTTGTTGTTTGCTTTAAACCAGTCGCCAGTTTTAAAAGTTACTCTGTAAACACCTTTTTGAAGATCTGTTTCGGTTGGATATAGACCCTTGATACGACCATTTTCATCCGTTTTAGCTTCGTTGAGCTTTACCCATTTTTCACCCTGCTGCGCTTCAAGTGTAACTGCAATATTAGAAGACGGAAGACCAGTTTCTTGATTAAGCACATGAACACTTAAAGGATTTGCCAAAGTGAATGTTGAAAATGCAAAACTTGAAAGAGCAAGCGTAAATTTTTTCATAAGTATCAACTCACAGTAAGCAAATAATCGAAAAGTGTACTTAAAATGAGAGATTATTTAAGTTAATTTATGTATAAAAAAAGGATGCAATCGCATCCTTTTTACTTTTTTTACAATAGCTTGAGCTTAGCGTGCGCGTCCACGTGGAGCTTTTGTATTTGGGCGAGTAGTACCATTGGTCTTACGACGTGGTTTCTCATGTTCTTCCATTTGCCAAATACGTTTAGTACCCGATTTTTTCTTAGTACCATCTTTATTGACTTTCTTATTAATCGGCTTGCCACCTGTACCGCCCGGTTTCTTCACATAAGAGCGTGAGCGGTATGGCTCTTCTGCAGGAACATTTTGAAAGTCAGGATAAAGTAATGGTTCAATTTCTCTAGTTTCGCCAGATTCAAGACCCATCTGTACTAAGTCGATTGATCCAATTTTAGTGCGAATAAGACGTAAAGTTGGGAAACCCACTGCTGCAGTCATACGTCGAACTTGGCGGTTACGACCTTCGCAAATCGAAATTTCAACCCAAGAAGTAGGTACAGAAGCACGGAAACGAACAGGAGGATCACGATCCCATAACCACTCAGGCTGTTCAACTTTTACAGCTTTTGCAGGTAGAGTTATACCGTCTTTAAGCTCTACACCTTTACGAAGCTGTTCTAAAGCCTCTTCAGTCACATCACCATCAACTTGAACCAAATAAGTTTTAAATTTCTTATTGGCAGGGTTGGTAATGTACTGATTTAAACCACCATGGTCGGTTAAAAACACTAGACCTTCAGAGTCCATGTCTAAACGTCCAGCAAGACGTAAAGTCGGATCGTCAACGAAATCAGACATTGTCATATGTGCTTCGTCTTTACGAAACTGGGAGAGAACGCCATAAGGTTTATTGAGAATGACGATTTTCATATAAAAACTTCAATAATGTGCAAATAGTGAAAGGTCTGACTTATCAAGAATTTATGAACATCCTGAATTGATCTGAGGATTCGATCAATGAAGTCAAACAAAATAAATAGGGGAATTGGTGACTATTATGCGTGATTCAAAAAAGAAAGTATCGTATTGATCAAAAAAAATATGTAATTCTGACGATTTAATCGGTATAAGCAGGCTTTTATTGGTTTATGACAAGTGCTTTTAATTTAATCAATACAATGCAAACGTCGATCAGACGCTAAAATTTAACTCAATTTAAGATGTTAGGTTGTATATGAAAAAAAGGATTATTGGATCACTCATTGCAATCAGTTGGATGCTTACTGCTTGTCAGCCCCCAACTTCGGGCGAAACAGCAGGAATACAATATCCATATTTGTACTGGACACTTCAACAGCAAGCGTTGACAGTGCCATTAGCGATACCTGTTGAAGGCGTAAAAGAAACTCAATTAGCAGATACTTGGGGCGCGGCACGTTCAAATGGTCGTACACATCAAGGAATTGATATTTTTGCCAAACGAGGTACGCCTGTATTGAGTGCAACTCAAGGTATTGTAAGTCGTATCGGCACAAATAGTTTGGGAGGTAAAGTCGTCTGGGTGGTAGGACCTCAGTTAAGTCGCCATTACTATGCACATTTAGATGAATATGCAGCACACATCCAAGAAGGTGACTGGATTGAAATCGGTGAAGTATTAGGATATGTGGGAAATACTGGCAATGCGATCAATACACCTCCACATTTACATTATGGGATTTATTTAACGAGTGGTGCTACAAATCCATATCCATATTTAAAACTAAAGGAATAAGTCTCGTTAATACAAGTAAACAAATGAGAGAGCCTTGTAAGCCTCGTAACACGTATCAATTTTAATCCTCTGAAATTTATATAGCTTACAGAATGAAAGTTACGATGCAGTATTTTGATACAGCTCTATGGTCGCAGTTTCATGCAAAAGGGTTATGGTTATTTGTACTGGTCTAATTCATTCAAGTGAAAAAGAATTCAAGATCAGTATCAAAATCTGATAATCATGGAGATATGAAATGAGTAATCAATACAATCAAGATCAAAATGAGCAACAGCAACAAAATCACCAGCAACGTCAACAAGGTCAACAGCCACATCAACAGCAGCCCAATCAGCAGCAACAGCAACAAGATCAACAGCAACAGAATCAGCAACAGTCCCGTCAACAATCACAACTGCAATCTGATTTAGATCAACAAAATCGTTAAATCATTAATTTTAAATCGAATGGGAATTTAGGGATGAAGCCCCATTCTTGTCAGTAAACTCAATTATTAACGATTTCAAGTGAATGACACGAGGAAGATAAGGTATGGCGAATAAGTCCAAGTTAAAAATTAAAGATTTAAAAGATCAAATTAAATCGAGACTTAAGAAAATTTCTAAGCATGAATCTAAGTTGAAAGATTTAAAGAAAGCGCTCAAAAAGCGTAAATAGTAAAAGACCCTCATGTGAGGGTTTTTTTATGGAAGATCATTAGAAATATACAGTTCATGAACGAATCTCTGTGAAGCAATAATTTATAGTCAAGAGTGAAATTAATCTATGATTTGAAATAATAAAAGATTATTATTCTCAATTAGAAGTTTGGAAATATTAGGGTGTTTTTTATGAAAATGTATCAAGTTGATGCCTTTACTACAGCTTTGTTTAAGGGGAATCCTGCAGCTGTAGTGGTCAGTGAAGAATGGCTTGATACATCACTCATGCAAAATATTGCATTTGAAAATAATTTGGCTGAAACGGCTTTTGTTAAAATTATTGATGATGAAAATTATGAAATTCGTTGGTTTACACCTAAAGTTGAAGTCGATTTTTGTGGTCATGCCACTTTAGCGAGCAGCTATGTACTATTTAATGAGTTTACTCAAGCGAAACAAATTAAATTTCATGTTAAAGATTTAGGAATTTTTACCATCATGCGACAAGACGATGGAAAAATCTCAATGAATTTCCCAGTTCGAATCCCTCATTTAACTGAAGAGTTTCCTGAATTATTAAAAGAAGTGGTTGATCGTCCAATCAAGGAAATTTATCTAAATCAACAGGCTTATATTTTAGTCTTGGAAAGTGAACAAGATGTGCTTGATGCCAAACCTAATTTTGCCAATATTAATGCGATTGCTGAAGCATATGAGGTTAGTACTTGTATTACAGCATCCGATCATCCCGATATTGCTATAACTGCAGCATCAGAACAATATGATTATGTGGCACGTTATTTTGCACCACATAAAGGCATCAATGAAGATCCTGTAACAGGTTCTATGCATACAGGATTAGCACCCTTGTGGGCTGAGAAATTGAATAAAACAGAACTTATTGCTTTTCAAAGCTCAGAACGAGGTGGCGTGTTGTATTGCCAACTTAAAGAGAATCAAAGAATTGAAATTTCTGGCTATGCCAAACTTTATATGAAAGCTGAAATTTACCTTTAAAGCATAAACCCTATTGATCACACCCTTAGCAGTCGTGTGATCAATTTTTTTATATCAATAATTGGAAGAACAATGCTAACTCGTTTTAAAAAACTTTCACTTACTTTAATGATCGTTGCGGTCAGTTCTAGCGGTTTAGCACAACCTATTTTGGTCAAGACTGAACAAAATATTGAAGAATACAAACTAGAAAATGGTTTGCGGGTAATTTTGGCACCGATACCTAAAGAAAATAAAATTTTTATGAATATGGTGTATTTAACTGGAGCTTTGAATGACCCACAAGGTAAAGGTGGTTTAGCACATTTACTTGAGCATCTCGCGTTCAAAGGCACAGAAAATGTAAAAGGAGATGAGTTTCAACGTCGTCTAGATCAGCATACGCTCATGAGTAATGCGATGACTGACTACTACTCTACCCAGTATATGAGTGTCATCCGTCCAGAAAAAAAAGCCATTGATGAAATGCTGTATCTTGAGGCAGAGCGAATGGATAAGCTCGTACTTCAGGAAAAATTTGTTCCGTCAGAAATCGCAATCGTAAAACGAGAGCGTGAGGTTCGAATGGATCAACCTTTTTCAGTATTGATGGATCAAATTTGGAAATCTGCTTACGGAAATCAGTATCTAGGTCGTCTACCGATTGGTGATTTAACTGAGCTTCAGTCAATCAACATGAAGGAACTGAATCAATTTTACCGACAATGGTATGCACCGAATAATGCAGTTCTAGTGATTGCAGGTAAATTTAATAAAGCGGATATCCTGAAAGCAGTGGATAAAAATTTTAATCAAATTCCTGCGCGTCAAATTCCTGAGTCAACCCAAGTTCCAGTGCTTGATTCGACCAAGATCAAAGATCGTCAATTTATCGTGCAAAAGGGAAGTGATTTAGGTAAATACAATATTTATCTCAATGGTGCCCAGCAAAAAACACAGACCGCACTCGCTTTAGCACCTTATTTATTTACAATGCAACCTAGTGGTCATTTGTACAAAGATATTGTGGAAACAGGTACAGCTACACAGGTTCAATCGACGACATGGTTAACACCTGATTTTAATCTTGTTTTTATGGGGGCAGTGTATGCTCCTAATCATGATGAGAAAAAAGTTGCCCAGTCTCTAGAAAAAGGAATTGAGAAAAAGCATCAATTTAATGAAACAGAATTAAATCGTGTCAAAAACATGATTAAAAATGGTCAAGAGAGCATGATGACCAATGCTTCTTCTGTGGGCGGTTTCATTAGTGATTATGTTGTTTCATCCAATGGGGATTGGGCAAAATATTTTAAAGATCAAGCAGAGATACAAAGTTTAAATGTCGATCAAGTTAATCAGGCAATAAATCAATTCTTGGTTGCTGAGCATCGTATTTCGGGAGACATACAACCTACGCCTGAGGATCAAAAAAAGGCACTCGAGCTAGACGCTCATGAGCAAGAATCAAAAACTTTAGATCAAGTTACAACTCAAGAAGAGCCTTTAAAAGACCCAGCTGTGTATAAAGCTGAAGTGGCTGAGCACCTAAAAAATTCCAAACAGTATGTTGAAAATTTAGAGAAAAAAATCAAGCGTGGTACTTTGAAAAATGGGATGCAGTATGCACTATTCCCAACGTCAACACGCGATGACAAAACTTACGCATCGATATCTTTAAATTTCGGGACAGCACAATCACTCAAGCATCAAGGTGAAGCACTAGGCTTTATGTCTTATTTGCTATTGAGAGCATCTGAGCAGTATAGCCTGCAAGATATTGCAGACAAATCAATCGAGGCGGGTGGTCGAGCATCTGCGTCTGCTGTTGATAATGGTATTGTGATTAACGTATCTGCGAAGAAAGAAAAATTTCCAGAATTCTTCAAGTTTATTGTCGACGTTATGAATAATCCGAAATTTGAGCAAAGTCAGTTTGACCTCATCAAATCGCAAACATTGTCGTCATTAAATCGACCATATACAGAGCCTGAAACTGTTGCAGGACTGACTATCGCTAGAATCGTAGAGCGATATGAACCAGGTGATTTGCGATATCATTTTGAACCTGAGCTAGCAAAGCAGCAAATTGAAACCATCACCAATGATCAAATTAAAGCTTTGTACCAAAAGTATTTTACAACTCAAAATGGTCAAATATCGGTGACTGGTGATTTTGATGACAAAGCCATTCTGAAATATTTGAACTCATCTTTAGGTCAGTCTAAGACAAAAGAACCATACCAACGTTTGCAGGGCAGTCATATAGATTATCCTGCTCAAAAAGTTCATGCGCTGGCTGAACAGCGTCAATTTGGTAATTATCAAGCGGTTATTGCCATTCCAGTTGGTAATAATCATCCTGATGCAGAAGCATTATATGTGTTGAGCCATATTCTAGGCGAGTCACAATTATCATCACGCCTTGCCATGGAGTTACGTGAAAAAAATGCGTTGGTTTACAGCTTTGGAAGTAGTTTGAGTTTGGATAATTTTATCAATGCTGGTGCTCTAGGTGTAAATGCTAATTATGCAGCAGGAAAATCAGCTCAAGTTTCTCAAGGTGTGCATAAAGTATTCACTGACTTATTAAAGAATGGTGTGACGGAGCAAGAGCTTGAAGCGGCTAAAGCCAATATTATGAAACAGCGTGTCACGAATTTAGAGGATGAGCGCCGTATTCATCGTGGATTGAACAGTCAGCTTGAGCAAAATAAAACACAGCTTTCAAGACTAGAGCGAGATCAGGCATTTGCAAAACTGACGAAGCAAGATATAGATGCAGTGATCAAAAAATATATTAAGCCTGAGTTTTTGGTTGAAGTTATGGCAGATCAGTATGGTAAACCACAACCTGACATGATTTCAAAGCCTAAAACTTAGAACCACAATGTACGATTCAAAAAGGCTCATTCGATCGTGAATGAGCTTTTTTTTTTAAAGCTTATAAAATTGCTGCGCATTTTTACAAAATATCTGTTCAACAACATCTGAATTATAGGCAGCGACAATGTCGCTAAAGGCATCAATGATATTTGTGAGTGATGTGCTCACTTTATCCATCGGGAAGTTGGATGCAAACATGACACGATAAGGCCCAAAACATTGTAAAGCATGAATAATCATAGGAGAGACCAATTCAATGATTTGTTGTTTAGATGCTAGTGTTCGTCGTGTATGAAATTGATGACCTAAAACAGGCATGAAGAGTCCAGACATTTTTGTATATACATTCGGACATTGAGCTAATTCTGCAAGATCTTCTTTCCAGTGGAAATAGATATTGTCTCGCGCAGTTTGGGTGATTCCTGTGTGTTTACCTACTGGGCCGAATAAACCTGCTGGTGTGCCCAAATGGTCTAAGACAATCGAAGTCTCAGGAAAACGTTTTGCCAAAGCAATAACATCTTTAAGCTGGCTAGAATAAACCCAAGCATCAAAGCTTAAATTGTACTGGGCTAAGGCTTCAAAACCTTTTAAAAATTTTCGATCAGTGTAGAGGTGGGGATCATCGTTCCATGCATGAATTCCAGCATCTTCATGATGTGCAGCCATTTTTCGAATACCACGAAAATGCGGAGATGCCTTTTTATGCATTTTAAGAATTTTTTTGAAATTACTTTCACGAGGATCAGCTGTTGCAACGATTCCAGCCAATTTGATGTTTTCTTGAGAAAAAGGAAGCTGCTGAATAAATTGCGTTTCTTCTACAACGCCAGTCCCTTTTTGATGATGCCAGCTGGCTTCGACATGTACAACACGGCTCACAGTATAGTGTCCAATGTCTTTGTGGTAATCCGCTGGTAAATAGGGTGCTGTGATGTAATCTGTAAGTCCTACTGTATCAATTAAATCTTTAGGTTTTACGAGACGAACGACTTTATCCAATATTTTTGGATGTTTTCCAAAAAGCTTAACAGCTAAAGCGGCAGCATGCGGCGTGTGATAAGGATCCCATTGATGGATATGAGCATCGACGATGGGAAAGTTGAGTTGATTCATCGCTATCCTTAGTTGAGTCATCAATAAGAATAACATACGAGAAATTGATCAATTTTTGAATTGCATTTTCGTTTGAATATTAGAGTTTAAGCATTAAAAAAGCCCCCTAAAGGAGGCCCAATGCACACAATGCAAATCTATTTAATGTTCGTGGTCATGTTTATTTGCATGAAACTCTTCATTACGACGGAAGCGAAGGTAGTTCTCAAACTGTTCGCAGTATTCGTCATAATTATCTTCAAGCATCATATGAAACTGTTGCATGATATAAGACATCACTTGTTCTTTAGCATCACGCATTTCATTGCCATCTTTAAAGTTATTGGCAGCAACCCATGTATTAAAACGAGCAGTACCAAATAGCATCGCAGCACTGACTTGACCACGAGCATCGGCTGGTTTAACAGTAGAACCTTTTTCAACACGGCAAAATTCATTGGCTTGCTTAATAAATTCATCAGCACGTTCGAAGAAAATCGCATTCAATGCTTCTTCTTCAGTGACATCAGTCGCTTGAATCTTTTGAACCATGAATTGTTCCTAATAAATAACTTAATTCAAGCACTATTATAGGCAAAGGCTTGCATAAACTAAACCTTTCACTTAATCTAAAAATAGCCTAAGTAATTTTTTTATGAGCTTTTCTATGCAAGATGCTATCGCAGTTCAAAGTTTAAAAAGTGATATTGCGTTACTGAGACAGAATATTTGGCCACCTGTTGATCTTGCGAATGTCGAAGGTCTTCCCATTTATTATGGAAGCAAAGAGCAAGTAGCTGCATATTACCAGCAGTGGACAGGTCTAATCGAAAGGGCACAAGATTTATTTCAACCTTTTATGGAAGATGAGGTTTTAGATGCCATTCATTTACCGAGTCATCTAAATTTACCGCTGTTTTATTTTCATGTAGACCGAATTCGCATTAACAAAACACGTGCAAAGGAATCAAAGACTTTTCGTGGTATTGCTAGTGTAGTAGAGAAGTGTGGACAGTTTGAGCCTGAACAAGTTTTGGCAATGAGTCGTTGGTTGGATCATGATGACACTGCTGCATTAGTTGCGCATCGCGAATTTATAGATTTAAGAACTTATGTATTTCAGCATGGGCAAAGTGAATATACGAGAACACGTTTTTATGTAAATGGTATTGTCTTAAGTGTTGAGCCTCATTTCGAGTTGGTTGATGCTCGCGATAAACCACGTAAGCAACGAAATGACTCATATAGCGATCCATTGGCGGATAACAACACGTGGCGTATTTATGGTAAATATCGTTAGTTGAGCTGATTGAACTTAGTTTTTAGGCATTAGAATCAATGATTAGCTACTTTATAAGTACAAAGCTTCTACGATCAATATCCAAACTTATTGATTAGTATTGTTTAAAATAGTCATCACAAAAAATAACTAATTTAAAGAATGATGACTGAAAAGATTAAACAATTTAAAAAGGCGTGGATGTTATTCCGTCAACATGATGAAAATGGATTAAGTGTATTCTTCGTTTTAGCCATACTTCAAATTTTAATTATTGGTACGAGTGTTGGTTTACCGTATTTGTTTAAGCTGCTGATTGACCAGACCAGTGAGCCTGATCATTACTATTCGATTCAAGACTTTTTTCAAATTCATCTACTCTATTTATTCGCCGTTGCTTATGCACTCGCTTGGTTTTTCAATGAGGGGATGAAGAATGTAAATAATTTTGCCATGTCTATGATGATCAGAAATGTTGATGCATCCATGCTTAAAGCTGGTGTATTTAATTTTCTAGATTTGAAATTAAAAGATCAACGTCAACAAGATATCGGTGTATTTAATGCAAATTTAATTCGTGGCAGCGAAGCACTTGGTACAATTATTTTTACTATATTTTTTGTTATTGTTCCTACGGTATTTAAAATCTTAGGTATGGTGTATGTGCTCGGAAATACGATCAACCTAGAATTTGGTGTGTATTTTTTCGTATTCTCAGCTTGTACAGTTGCTTTATCGCTCATCATTACCTTTAAGACACAAGATATCTTTACGATTATGTATGGTGCTCGAAATCAACTGAATCAATTTGTGATTGAAAAACTCCAACAAAGTTATGATATCAAACTCAGTCATTCGAAATATTACGAATTTGAAGAGTTTAGCCGCAGAATCGATGACTATAAAATAAAGACTCAGGATACCTATAAAAAACTTCAGTATCTCATGATATATCAACTGTTATTTGTGTCATTTTTTCTTTTGGTATTCATGGTTTTATCAGTCTATATGTTTGAATATCAAAGTTTTAGTTCAGGTGATTTTGTTTTAGTCAGTACCTATATTATAGGTTTAACCATTCCTTTAATGATGATGTCTCAAAATATCATTCATTTGAAAGGTCATATTGTGGCTATTGATCAGTACCTAGAATATTTTGAATTGGAACATGAGTCATTCAGTACGAATGATCTAACAGCTGAGGAACAGAAAGAAAGTGCGGTGGCGTATTCGTTTCAAAATGTGACATTTGATCTAGGTCAGCAGACGATTGAAAATTTTAATTTAGACATCGTGTGTGGAAAAATATATTTAATTCAAGGTCGAACAGGTATTGGAAAATCAAGTTTCCTCAATTATTTGGTGGGAATAGAAAAGATCAAATCTGGACGACTATTCTTTAGAAATTTAGAGATCACTTCAGTATTTTCAGAAAAGATATTTGATCAGATCGCTGTGGTCAGCCAAACTCCGATCGTTTATTCAACCTCATTAAGACAAAATTTGATTCAAAATACTGAGATCAAATATTCTGATGAGGAGCTTAAACATTGGCTAAAAGAGTTCGATTTACTCCATTTGCTGGAAAAAAAATCAAATTGAGTTAGACGATGATATACAAGAAATTTATAAAAACTTCTCTGGTGGTGAAAAACAACGATTAAACATCATTCGTGCATTATTAAAAAAACCAGAGCTTCTGATCTTAGATGAACCTACAGCAGCCTTAGATGAGAAAACAAGTTCGAAAATTTTAAAAATTATTCAAGAGCGAGTTGAAACGGTCATTATGATTTCTCATGAACGTATGGCGACAGAAATCGCAGATGAAATTATTGATTTCAACATCATTCTAAATT
This sequence comes from Acinetobacter sp. YH16032, assembly GCF_013417345.1. Taxonomy (NCBI): domain Bacteria; kingdom Pseudomonadati; phylum Pseudomonadota; class Gammaproteobacteria; order Moraxellales; family Moraxellaceae; genus Acinetobacter; species Acinetobacter sp. YH16032. The sequence goes on from NZ_VPEE01000018.1 coordinate 49,620, forward strand.
CTATCGATGAGGATTAAATGATGATTGTTGTGGCATGAATATCAATCAAAAAAAGCGTTTTTTAAAATATGTATTTATTTGATTAAATTTAGTCTTGAGCAACGATTCATGTACTTGATGATAGATTTTGATGTCAGTTAAATATTTTTTAGCATGAGCTGAATGATTTTTATGCTATGAAATATTTATGATAATACAAAATCTACAGCTGCTTGCGCATGAATAGAAGTTGTATCAAATAGAGGGACTGAGAATTTTAGATCTCCTATAAGCATACAAATCTCAGTGCATCCTAAAATAATTCCTTCAGCGCCAGAAGATATTAATTCTTCGACAATATGAATATATTTCTTTTGCGAAGCTTCGCTAATTATGCCTAAACATAATTCGTTGTAAATAATATCATGAACAATTTTTCTACTCGCTTTATTAGGTGTTATTACTTTAAGTCCTTTTTCCTCCAATCTGCTTTTATAAAAATCTTGTTCCATCGTAAATGCAGTACCAAGCAGCCCAATTTTTGTAATTTTCTGGCTCATGATTTCCATGGCTGTCGCATCTGCTATATGAATAAATGGTACGTTGGTTGATTCCTCAATATAAGTTGCTACTTTGTGCATTGTATTTGTACAAAGTACTATGCCATCTGCACCTGCTTTTTCTAATTGTATGGCTTGATCTCTTAAATAGATTCCTGCATCTTCCCATAATCCTTTGCGTTGTAACTCCTCAATTTCAGCGAAATCAACGCTAATAAGAATAACCTTAGCAGAGTGTAACTTGCCAAGTTTCGTTTGAACCATCTTATTGATTTGTTGATAGTACAAATCAGTCGACTCCCAACTCATCCCACCTAATAAACCAATTGTCTTCAAGTTCGCACCTTTAAAAATTAAATATTTAATTTATCAATATAATGAAAATTATCGAGTATGAAATTGCTACTTTTTAAAATAATGACTTAATCAAAGTGAGAAAAGTTCAGCTTTTGATGTGTATTTTTAGGGATGAATGTATATAAGTTTAGCAGCAGAATTTACCAATCTTATGGTTGAGTAAGCTTCTCATCGGAAGAATTCACATTAACCCCGAACTTAGATGCCATAAATAGAGGAAAATTATTGTATTGCTGAACAATCCATGTATAGAGCATTCTAGTTCAAAATCTTGTAGGATATCAATCAAAAGGCTCATTCACGAGCCTTTTGATGAGTGATTTGAAAGATTAAAAAGTCTATTGTTCATAAGATTTTTAAAATTAAATCAACGTGTCTACAACACCTTTTAATACACCTAATCCTAGTGAATCAATTGTTCCATTAAGTGTTTCATTTACGCCAGTGCCAATTTTCACTAAAGGATCTTTTAATCCTACAAGAGAACCGACAGTACCAAGCAAATTAGTCACTAAACCTGCACCAGATACTGCTTCAATTTCATCTAATGTAAGTTCTTTTAAAGTTGTTGGATTTGAATTATTCATTGTATTCACCATTCATGTTTGATTTTATTTTCAAGTAAATCGAATAACTAGCGTTAAACGATAGACTCATCATAATGAATGCATTTTGTATGCCAACTAATAAATAATGATAAATATATAATTTAGGTATAATTAATAATATGGAGGAGTGATTAACGGATTTTTCATGAAAAAATTCATCATTTTTGTGCAAATGTCACCGAATTGGTGCATTGATCGATTTGAATGATGGTTGAGAATTTAGCGCGTTAATTTCTTGAATTGATTTCACTCAACGAAATGAGTTTATATTTCATAGAATTATTTAAGAATTGAGCGTAAAAAATTACACTCAACTCAACTCAACTCAACTCAACTCAACTCAACTCAACTCAACTCAACTCAACTCAACTCAACTCAACTCAACTCAACTCAACTCAATTAATTGATGTACATTGCTGAGCTTTAGGATTATTCAATCCTCGACTATGTGTAAATACAGCAATTACAGCTAAAGAGATAAAAATCAATACACTGTAAATTAAGGTACTGGTATTGAAGTGATCTACCATAAAACCACCAAATAAAGCGCCTGCTGCAATCATGATTTGGAACATACTGACAAAAAGAGGCATCCCTTTTTCAACCGCATGTGGCGCATGTAAAAACATCCAGATATTGGCTGTCGTAGGAAAGGCACCAAAAGCAAAACCCCATAATGCTGTAAGAATATATGCACCAGTTAAGAATTTGGCATAAACAGGGAATGTAAGGAATACGATTGCTAAACACAATGCAACAGCAAAAAGCGTATAGCGGACATTGATATTGCTGCTATAACCGGAGAATGCATTGCCTACGAAGCCTGCTGCTCCATAAATAAGAAGTAAAGAACTGATGGTTGAACCATCAAATCCTGCTTCATTTTTATAGAAAGGCGCCAAGTAACTGTATGTTGAAAAATGCGCTAATCCGATAAATAAAACAATGATTAACCCTTTACGAGCTTTTGGATCTCGAAACAATGCGGGTAGATCACTATATTGAATAGCTGAAGTCGGCGGTAATTTCGGTAGGAATTTAATTTCAAAAAACAGAATAATGGCACCAATCACCGAGGTGATCATAAAGGCATTACGCCAACCGTAAATTTCACTTAGCCATGTTCCAACCGGAACACCCAGCACAGTTGCCAGAGTCACGCCAGCCATGACGATAGCTGTTGCTTTGGCGATGGGTAGGTGAGGAGGTGCAACACGACCACTTAAGGCGATTGCAGTTGCCCAGAATCCGCCTATCGCGATACCCAAGAAAAAGCGACTCAATAGAATCCAAGTGAAACTTTCTGAATAGCTCGTAATGAAATTTGCAATGACCATGACCGCTGTGAGTGCGATTAATAAATAGCGTCGATCAAGTTGCTTCACCCAGACCGAGATAAGCGGTGCTGCGAAAGCACCCATCACGCCTGGAAGGGTAATGAACAGGCCAGCAGTACCGACTGAAATGTTGAGATCTAATGCGATTGCATTGAGCACACCAATAGGGAGAAACTCACTGGTCACTAATATAAAAGCGGTGATAGAAAGTGTAATAACAGCAAACCAATTTCCTTGATTTTTTGTAGGAGATGGAGAATTAACAGCGGTTTCAGTCAGATGAGATTCAGAATTCATTGACCAACGCTCCTTGAAAATAATTTCATAATGATTGTTATAAAAATAAAATATTTGAATTTAAGATCTGGGTCAATTAATTTATTAATGATCATTATAAAATTAATTGGGTTGAATATGCAGGAAAGTTCAAAGCCAATAAATCAAATGGATAGTGCCAAATCAATATCTAAGGGGCGTGGACGTCCTAAGTGTTTTAATGAAGAACAAGCACTTGAAAAAGCCATGACACTATTTTGGAAATACGGTTATGAAGCCACGTCAATGAGTGATTTAACATTCGCCATGGGAATCACTGCACCTAGTCTTTATAGTACGTATGGTGATAAATCTGAGCTCTTTAATCGTTGCATTGACTATTATCTCAAGCATGAATCATGCTCGATGGAAATGATTTTTAAACAGGCACATTCCATAAAATTAGCAATGGAACTCTATTTGATTGAAAATCTAAAACGACTGGTGCAGAAAGACAAACCGAAAGGATGTATGTTGGTCGTGTCGACAATGAACTGTTCGATTCAAAATCAACAAATACAACAATCAATTTCGGAAAAAAGACAGCTATCTAAATCGAATTTAATTGAAAAATTATTAGCTGCCCAAGCCTCAGGTGAAATTAGTGCACAAACTAATATTCAGGCAATGACAGATTATTATATGACGATTTTACAAGGGCTAAGCTTGCAAGCACGTGATGGAGCAACTTTTGAACAATTGGAAAGTGTTGTACACATGGCGATGCAAACTTGGGATTGTTTTTAAGTCAGAACTTCTCATTGACGAAAAGTTCTGACTTGAATTTTATGACTTGATAAATTTTCGACTGACTAGGAATTGTTCAGTCGCTTCCAAAAGTTTTTCAGCGTAAATTTCTTGCTTTGCCGTCAACCAACCTAAGGCGAACCAGTCACTGGCTTCTAATTCTGTTTGCTGTAAGTAGGATGATGAGGAAGATAATACTTGATATTGTTCAGCTGCATAATGTGCATCATTAAGCGCCTTGCCGTATTTTTGTAAATTTTTCACATCAAAAATTTGTGTTAAGACTGGGAAACTGAATCTTAATTCACTTAAATGTATTGCCAATTGGTCAAGACTTTCAAAGTTAGAGGGATCAGCTTCATTTAGACATTCCTGTAAAACTTTATACTGTTGTTGAAGCGTATTTTGAGCATAGGTTTTGAGGTCTTGGGGTTGCACCTTCTTAGAATTGCCTAAACTAAAACTCAAAAGTTCAAGATAGTGTTGAACGTTTTGGGTAGATTTGACTAAGTTGTTTAATTTTTCTCGGGCGTAGAGCACATCTTTGCTGAGCATTTCAGCAGTTTTAGGGTTTTGCAGAATAGCACCTAAGGTGTGTTGCATATGCTCATAATGTTTTAGGTTTTCAAAATGACTTTTAAATGCAGATAACTGATGTGCCCATTTATCTGTGCTCTTTGATGTCCAGTCTTTAAAAATAGATAGACTTAAAAACAAATAGTTCAAAGCAATATGTGCTTGTTCGATGTGTTCATGTTCAGCCACTTCCGCAGAAATCGCAGCAATATTCGGCAGCAAATGTTGCATATGATGACCGATCATCATTCGAATCGTTTTTTCTGCGCTTTCTTTTTTTGCAACGATCCATTCTTTTTCAGTTCGCGCTGGGCTTACAACTAAATTTGAAACCAATAAATTTCCAAACTCAGCTTTACTTCGAACATCTAGCCAAAGTTGATATTTTTTGACCCACTCAAAACTAAACGCTAGTAATGATTCAACTTTTCCTTGTTTGAGTTCAAACTCTACTTCATGAATCTCATGTTCTCGATCACCTGATCGTACAACGCCAATATCTAGACACACTTCAATTTCAGCATCTTCAAAGCTAATCACTCGAACTGTACGTTGAATGTCTGTTTCAAACTGCAAGACTAATTGGTCAAAATCACCTTTCAATGCGTCATTTAAGACCTCATAAGCTTCGGAATTATCTGAATAAATAGATAAATCTAAATTCGGTGCAGCCTCAAGATTACCTAAATCATGATTATGTTCGAAACGGTGTAAATGGCTTTTACTTTTCGTCGCTTTTAAGGTTTGAACCCAATTGGTATTTTCAAGACGTTGTCGAATGGCTATCCCATGCTGAGAGAGTAGGCGATCAGGAGTGTCATAGTACTTTGCTTGCATTTGAATGAGTTCAGACTTTTTTGGATCGATTGCTTTTAAAATCGCATTCCGTCGAGCTTCTGGGATCTGAAACTTTAATTCAATTTCAAGCATGTGATTTTCCTAATTGATCAATCATTTTCATAGAAGTAAGACATTTGATTGCCTTTTAATTTAAGGGAATTGTAACTGATTCAGTTAGAACCACAATCTTGACAATTCACTTACATTTACTTGAATGAATGATTAATCACAATATTTGTAAGATAAGCTTTTCAAGTGCAATTTTTTGAATTAAGGTGGTCTAAAAAAGGACAGGAATACAACAATGAATGCTTATGTAGAGCCGTCTTCATCGCAAGAAGAAGCTAAATTTCAATTACCCATCAAGAATTACTCAGAATTTTATCGTTTTTATTTGACTGAACACCGCAGCATTATGAGTCGTCGTTTACATGCAGCAGGTAGCTCAATCGGTATTTATTTTTTTACTCAAGCGATTCGTCAGCGTAAAGCTAAATATCTAGTCTACGGATTAGTTTCAGGCTACGCATGCGCGTGGGTGGGGCATTTTGTTTTTGAAAAAAATAAGCCAGCAAGCTTTAAACAACCGTTGTATAGCTTTATTTCAGACTGGAGAATGTTATCGGATATTTTGCGCGGAAACTTGAGTTTGAAAGATCGTAAATTTGATAAAATTGATAGCTAAATTTATATATTGTTAAAAACGCTCAGCAGATTCTGGGCTTTTTTTGTCATGAAATGTTTTAAGAAAGCTACACAAAAATATGATTATATGATAGCTGGAAAGGCTTAAGATCCAATGAATAAATCCAAATTATAAATATTGGGATTAAATAAAAAAAATTAACGTATTCAGTTAGATGAGTTAACGGTATTATTCTGTTAAACCGCATATAATACATATTATGTTAATTTAAATAATACTGAAAAAAAAGAAGATGAACTATATATAGAACTTTTATTATGAGAGTGAGTATTTTTAATGCGAAACATACTTCTGTTTGATTTGGATCAAACTATTTTGAATAGGAATGAGTCACTTATTCGTTTTATAAGTTGGCAAGTAAATTTTTTCCAATTAGTACCACAAGAACTAAAAGATGCATTTATAAAAAAATTTATTGAATTGGATGATAATGGAAATGTTTGGAAAGATATCGTTTACAGTCAATTAATCAAAGATTTTAATATAAAAAAATTTACTGTTGATGAATTACTTAATTCTTACATTACTGATTTCAATAAATTTTCAATTGGTTTTGATGACGTCCAAAAAGTCATTTCAGATCTTTATCAAAAGGGATATAAGATTGGGTTAGTCTCCAATGGAAAAAGCCCATTTCAGGAACATAATTTTTATGCTTTAGGTCTTACCGAATATTTCTCGACTATCATAGTTTCAGAAGCGATTGGCTTGAGAAAGCCCGATAAAAAAATATTTGCTTACGCTTGTAACCGGCTTTGTTGCACAAACCTAGCATCAAAAGCTTATTCAGCAATATAATTTCAAAATGAATAAGCCTGCCTCTAAAATCTACCGTACAACCAATTGGTCATCCTATAACCGCGCCTTAATTAACCGA
>NZ_VPEE01000162.1:0-1140 GCF_013417345.1 Acinetobacter sp. YH16032
TAGAAAATAAAGCATAAACCACACATTCAAATACTTTATCTATACTTCTTTTTAATCCAGGTTCTTTCCAAAAAGAATCCATGAATTCCTCTAATGTAAAATTAGAAGAATCATGGGATAAACAATAGTTAACGCTACTAGATACAGAACCTAGGCGCTTAGCAAATAATGTATAAATATAAGCCTCTACAGCCCCATTTTTTTCATTATTTTCCTTTGCTAACACTTCTAAAATGCGAGGAGGAATGGCATTTTCCTCAAATAAATTATCTTGGAATCGGGCACTTGATGTTGATACATTACCAACTAATTTAGAAGTAACTGAATCACGCCATTTCTTTGATTGTGTTCTGTACGTTTTCAACTCTAAAGGATTTAAATCTTCTGGATTTAGTCTATATCTCCTCAGAATCTCAGCAATTTGCATAGGTTTATATAGATGAGCTCTACTCTTAGCAACTAACGAATCTAAAGCTACTTTTGCATCTGAAACTGTTGTCATAATTTCTATCTAATTCAATGAATTTAAGCAATTTATCATATTTTCAGCGATACGTTCTATCACTGTAACTGTTACTGAGTTACCAGCAACTTTTCTCGCTTGAGTATAAGGTACATCAATTTTATAAGTATCTGGAAAACCTTGTAACCGTAACATCTCACGTCCTGTTAAACGTCGTGTACCATTTACTACTAAATAGTTGTAACTCCCCCCAGCTCTTAACGCACATGAATATGGAAGTGCTGAAATATTACCACCGATATTTTCATGCCATATTGAAGGCATAGGCGGCTCTTTCTTTAGTTTTTCAAATCTTTTATTTCTAATTTCTTCAGATAAAAAATACTTGCTTTCAATATCTTCATCTGCTTCTAATATTTCAGAAAGTGGTCTATATACATTTAATTTTTCAGGAAAATGAAAGTTAACTTTATCTAAGAAACCAACGATGTAAATACGTTCTCGCTTTTGTGGAACGCCACCATATTCCAATGAGTTTAATACTTTATAATGTAAGTTATAACCTAAATCTTCTAACTTATTTTTGATAGTTTCAAATGTATTTCCCTTATCATGAGTAGTTAGACGCTTTACATTCTCAAGCAGGAACGCTTTTGGTTTTTTTACTCTTAATATTT
>NZ_VPEE01000163.1:0-1136 GCF_013417345.1 Acinetobacter sp. YH16032
AACGTTTGTATAGTCGTCAGGGGGGTGATGGGAATCCTTTAATTTACGCCCTAAAAGGACAAAAAGGATTCTCAATATCTCTTAAAGAGTGTGGAAAATTCAACCCCAATATCTCTAAAATTCTCCATAGCTTAATGCATGAAAAAGATTATGAAGTAATCCTTACAATGCCATCATCCCACAAAGTAGTAGAGAGATTTGCCAAAAAAATCAATAGAATAAATAAAAATCATTGTATTTTAATTAATGAACAGGATATTGCTGCATGGTACCTTTAGCTTGCATCGTCAGTAATAATTGAATGAGCAAGCCACTCATACAAACAATAAAGGCCACCACCCACCAATCTTTTTTAGAACTAAACGTGTACATTGCATCCCCCATCTATTGTTTTCATTCTATACAAGATTTTTCGATTGGCATGCAACTTTGCAGATTAATTTTAAAGCACATAAAAAAACGCCCCGAAGAGCGTATTTTTTCAATCTTTGCTTCACGATTAAAATAAATATGGGCGCACAAAAATCAGGAAGAAAATACCCAACATCAAAAACCATTTTAAGAAATAGTACAATTTTCGATTGGTCTTTTTCAGTGCTTTGGCTTTGATCCGAATTTGATAAACATAACCAAAAACTTTATTGAGTCCACCCGTTTGATCCCCATGTTCATTTGGTGAACTGGCTGCGGTCATGATATTTTTACCAAACCAATGGTTAAAGCGTGCCATCAACTTTGAGCTTAACGGTCGCTCAACATCGGCAAAGAAAATGATGCGGTTTTGTTCAGTCTTATTTTCTGCATAGTGAATATAAGTTTCATCAAACACCACACTTTCACCATCACGCCATGAATAACGCTGACCATCGACATCAATAAAGCAACGATCATCATTCGGCGTTAGTAGCCCCAAGTGATAACGCAATGAACCAGCATACGGGTCACGGTGACGTACCAAACGGCTGTCCGGCGCAAGCTCAGTAAACATTGCAGCTTTAATTGAAGGCAACGTTTTCAGCAGTTCTGTGGTTTTAGGACAAAGCTCTGCCGCAGAAGGATGTGCAGAGTCATACCATTTCAAATAGAAACGTTTCCAGCCGGTTTTAAAAAAGGAGTTAAAACCTAAATCATCATAA
>NZ_VPEE01000164.1:0-1125 GCF_013417345.1 Acinetobacter sp. YH16032
GCTACCAACTTCGGGCAGTTCAGATAATTTGTGTGCAAACAAATGCCGTTGTGCATCGGTCATTTCGACAAAGAAATCAGGTGTGTTTGGATCTCGTTTTGGGTCGGTTCTTTGTTCTACTTTTGGTTGTGGTTTTTGTTTAAATCGGAATGAAAAACCAGTAACTGAACGCCCTGTTTTATGCTGTGCAACAGATACAATAATATCCGTATGTTCATTGATTTGCTTAATTGATGGCTCTAGTACACGGGATTTAAGTACATCAATTCGCTTGTAATCTCCCTCATTAATTCCTATCTGTTTTTTAAAGTCATCCAACCCAATTACGGGTGTTTTTCCTGTGCTACGCCAAGCAATTAAAATTTCGTATAAGCGAACAGCATAGGCACTTTTTAATTGACTAACTTGTTCTAATTCATAGCTTGTGAAGTGTTTTTCTAGTCGAGTAATTAGCGGGATAATAGCGGGAGCAAAAATTAACTTAACAACTGCTTCTTGTTCAACGTAAATAACTTCGCTTACCCAGCGTGATTTATGATGCTGGATATTCCCCTTTTCGCTAAGGCTTTGATAGCTGAATTGTCTTGCAAAAAGATCATCACAAGCATCTTTCAAGGCTTGATATGCGGTATTTCGATGCACTCCAAATTGATTTATATAGCTTTCTGCATGAATGTTTAAAGGGTCATTCGCATTAATTCCTTTGCCTGATTCCCTTGCTTCCACAATTGCTAGCAGAATTAACCGTTGTTCTGTTAGGTCAAGGTTGTAACTAGCATTGATTAGAGCATTGTCTTTGACTACTAATTCCGACATCTCCCACCTATAATTTTTATGATGTAAATCCACCATAATATTTTATGATGGATTATGCAAGGTAAATGGTGGAGTATTGAGAAATTCTTGCAAGGTAAATGGTGGAGTATTGCAAGGTAAATGGTGGAGAATGATCGCTGAAACGCACGTATACCAATGATTTCAGCCCTCCTAAAAGCATTTAAAAGCTTTTTATATTATTAAAAGCCCAAAAAAATTAAAAACGGCATTTAAAACTGCCCTATGTTTTCGCTTCGCTCAAACTCTATTGAATCTCGCTGCGCTCGATTCCTGGGGGCAGTTTTTCTC
>NZ_VPEE01000165.1:0-1100 GCF_013417345.1 Acinetobacter sp. YH16032
ACGAGACATTACAAACAACGTAGCAATCCAATTACGTGGAGAGTTAGACCGTATAGAGAGCTTTTCAGTCGATTTAAAGCCTTTAGACGAAAAGATGAAGAACTACATCAACGAAATAGAGAAAGCATCAGAAAAGGCAAAAAAGGAGTTTCAAACGCCTATGCTTGGAATGCGAGTAGTAGGAATATTTGCTTTTGTTTTATTGGCTGTGTTAGCCTTTTCTTTTTTCACTAGTAACCAAGCCAAAGAGCTTAAAAAAGAGCGAGAAAGTAAGGAGCGATTTATCGAGTTTATTAAGGCTGATGAAAAGAGAATAAAAGAGTTCAATGAGTGGGCGAAGCAATAGAACTTGTTTTGTTCGGAAAATGCTAAAAAAACCTACATGCTTTTTGCGAGAGCAAAAAGACCCTTGAGCGATACTTTTCGACCCCCCTCTTGATAAGTTAGCATTACTGTCCCCAAAATGAAAAAAAAGCGTTACTTTTGGTAACATCTAAAAACAAAAAAAGCTATCTAATCGGGCTGGCAGGCCCATATGATTTGATAGCTTGTTTAAGTCTTTTTACAATGGCAAATTTACTACAAAAAAGGGATACCTCAAAGGATACCCTTAAAAAAAAGCAATGGTCTAAGTACGTCAGCAAGGGGATATCCTTATCGCTGATGAATTTCAATCCAAAGTCTAAACTTTTCAAATCTTATAAGAATAGTACTTATTGTGCTGAAACACTTCTAACTAATGAAGTGGGTAAAATACACACGACTTATTGTAAAAATCGTTGGTGTTTAACTTGCAATAGGATAAAGACCGCACGCCTTATCAATGCTTATCTACCTCAATTGGAGGAATTATTTCAACCTGTATTTGTAACTCTTACGTTACCTACTGTTGTGGGGGAAGAACTTGTTATGCGTATTGCTGAAATGGAGAAAGAATGGAGGGCAATTTATAAATTGACCAAAAGGTCAAAGTATCAAAAAGTATATCAAATTTTTAAGGGTATTCGTAAGGTAGAATGCACTATTCGTCCAGGAGGATTATACCATTATCATTTTCATATTATATTAGACGGTTGGGTGGAGGGAGAATGGTTGATGGC
>NZ_VPEE01000166.1:0-1096 GCF_013417345.1 Acinetobacter sp. YH16032
TTTCCACCCTTATAGCTTGGATGCTTGAAACGTCTTTCCTTCAAAGGAGCATCATCTAAATATGCGTAATGAACGCTTGTATCGTCTTCTGTGGTAATTAAAGGACGTTTTAATACATCTTCAGGATCGTATGTTGTACCTGAAATACGATGGCATTCATCAAGTAATGGAGTGATGTAAAGAAAGTTCTGGTCTTTTTCTGCTGTTCTAATGTTTTCTATAATTTGAGTAGTCTTACCGCTACCCATCATTGCATCATAAACTTTAAACACTGTGCTTATTTTTCCTATTTGCACGTTTTATTATCCTCATTGCATATTGTTGTAATGGAAGACTGTTCTCCCCTCTTGAGACAGATTATATTACATCAAGACAGATAATGTCAATAACTTGTCTTGTGGATCTATTTTTGTCTTGAATTGCTTTATTTGTCTAGCTAAACACTTGTTTTGTTTTTAAATTTAAAACTGTGGATAAGTAAGACAGATTTCGGTCTTAATTGATCTTAGGTTTTATACGGCTTTCGCTGCAATTCGATACTCAAATTACAGTGAATTTATAAAGGAAAATTTAAAGGCTGTAGACAAAACCTTGTCTTAGACATTTTATAACTACTTGTTTTTAAAAATGAAAAAAGCAAAAACCTTAAAACAAAAATGTACGGATTCTAGGTACACATAAGCGCACACAGACATAGCACCTAAAGCCTATTTACTGACCGCCCTCTGTTCCTTCCATTACTGTAGCTATTGCATACAGTCGGTTGGTTGCTCAAACATTTACTTCAGCATAGCTTCGTTGTTACTCGCTATACTTCGTAAAGTTTCGAGCTGAGGTCCATTCTTTTATAACTCAATGTTTTCAACTGATTTTGAAGGAAGCTTAAAAAGTCTTATAAAATAAGGCTAGACAAAACCTTGTCTTGGGACTATCAAAAAAGTCAATCTTTTAGGGCTTTTTTTAACTTGAATCTTAAAGAAGAAATTATAAAAAAATACAGATAACTAATTAATAAATATTTAATTAATTTTTCAAATAAAGAAAAAGAATAGAGCGATATATCGAACTCCTTTCAGTCGTTCTCATATCTTCTTAT
>NZ_VPEE01000167.1:0-1093 GCF_013417345.1 Acinetobacter sp. YH16032
TGCTATTTGTACCCTTTTAACGCTTGAAACTATTGCTGCATAAGGTTTTCAGGGGGTCTAAAAGCTTTTAAAAGCTTATTAAAAAGATAAAAAAGGATTTTTTATTTAATACAATTGAAAATAATTTTTTATAATTAATTCTAATTCTTCGTGTAAGGCTGTTTACGGCCGATTAAAAGAAAATAGGTATACAACCATATGTTTACATGTAAACGTTCGAAATACGCGAAACTGTGAGCATAGGGACTATATTTTTATGTATTCCTATGTTAGAGTTTGAACTGTTTGAAAATAAAGCAAAAAAAAGGCACTTGCGTCAACAAGTACCTTTTTTGAAATCTTTAATATCAAATAGCTAACAAATCAAACCAAAGGAGGTTAAAAAAGCCATAAGAATTAATGATTTACGTTTAAAATGCATAAACGATTCTATCATTGATAAACAATTTGTTCAAGTTAGCGAACAGATAAGGCTGATTAACCTCCATTTTTTACAATGGAGGAATCATCATGATTCCAGTTTTACCGGCAGTAGATACACATAAAGCACATATCTTGCACCGCTTATTAAATAGGGTGCCTGTTAAAAACAAAGATATGTGGTCGTCTATTGATTCTAGTTACTCTGCGTGTCGTATTAGCGAATTACGTAGTGATGGATGGAATATTGAAGATCACTATTTATCTGAAGATTCAAAACTGAAAAAACGTGTGCGAGTAAAAGTGTACTTCATACCATCTTTATTAATTAGTGAATTGTTGAAAGAACAGGCAATTCAAGATTTTTTAAGAAGGTTTGAATATCGACAAGCCAGTTAAATAGAAAAAAGGAAGGGTTATCCCTTCCTTTTTTTGCTTTAAAAAACAGACTTTGTAATCAGAGAGAAAAACGCATGAATTTTGATACCAGGTGATCGCTCGTAGGCACTTGCTCGGCTCTTACTAGAATGAGTTTTTTATTAAAATATTTAATCAGTACCGTGGAACAACGATCAAATATCAAACTTGGAACATGATAAATAGAGGAGTTGCCGCCCTGTTGCTCTATGATTCAAGGCAGCAATCTCTAATATAATGATCTTGAAGGGAAAAA
>NZ_VPEE01000168.1:0-1024 GCF_013417345.1 Acinetobacter sp. YH16032
AGAGCAGTTTGAGCAGAAAAGAAATCTGATCACATAATAATTTTTTGATTCTGGCTTTATGTCATGGCTTTTGATGAACTCAGCAACGTTCGCTGAAGCGATTGTAAATAGCTTCAGGCAGGCTGCATCTACCGCCAGTGGCTACAGTCTGCTTACACCCTCAGATTTTTTTGTGAACGGCTGGAAGATCGTCCAAGAGATTTTAAACTCGGTAAGTGCTTGGTCGCCTATTGATTCATTGGGGATGCTGATTGCTTCAATCATTATCATGATTGCATTTGCCTTGATTTGTGCGTTCTTGGTTTTGGCGTTGGTTGAAATGTATATCGTGGTGTCAGCTAGTGTCTTAATGATGGGGTTTGCAGGTTCGCAATGGACGAAAGACTATGCCTTGAAAACTATTCAATATGCTGTTTCAGTCGGTGCAAAAATATTTATCTTACAATTGATTGCAGGTCTTGGACTTACTTTTATCCAAGAGTGGGCTACGGGCTTTAATGTTGAAGACAATGTAAGTTTGGTCGGTATGATTGGCTGTAGTGTGGTACTGCTGGCATTAACCAAAATTGTGCCTGATATGCTCCAAGGTGTGATTAACGGTTCATCTATTGGAAGTGGTGCTGCTTTAACTTCTGCCCTACGTGCTGTGGCTGCTGCGACAGCTGGCGCTGCTGCTGGTGCAGCTGGTGCGTCTATGGCTACAAAAGGCGCTGGAGCGTTGGCAAGTGAACAGCTTAAAACGGCTCAAGCAACTGGCACAGGCCCATCGAGTGCAATGGGTAAAGCTGGTTTTATGGCTGGTAATATGGCCATGAATATGAGTTCTGCTTTAAAAAGTGACCTTGGTAGTCGTTTAAGTGGTTCTACGACTGGTGGACGTATGGCTGGCTCGATGATGAATAAAGCAAACGAGCTACGGTCAAAACGATCTAAAAGCAATCAGGATGAAAACACTATCTCATAGGGCGAGACAGATTTTTTCTGATTATTCGCATTTGTTTAGTTGTTGTTTTATACGTTTTTT
>NZ_VPEE01000169.1:0-1085 GCF_013417345.1 Acinetobacter sp. YH16032
AGCGAGGTCATGGGGTACAGGGGTTTCCCCTGTCGCAACGTCCACTTTTAAATGAAATGATAAAAGTGGGTAAGTGCGCCCTTCGTTTCACTCCGGGAAAACTTCGCTTCGCTACGTTTGATATTGCTTGCTTTGTTTTTTGACTCTATGATGATGTTTGATTATTGATCATCACGGTTTAATACTATGTCAGATATTCAAGAAAAGAAAGATACAGTTTTAAAGAAACTCACCAAAGCACAGCAGAAAAAATTATCCCTGCAAGAGCAAATTGAGTATTTAAAAAAAGAACAAGAGCAGATCTTAGAACAGGCAAAACAGAAACAGAATGAGCTTAAACTCAAACAGCAAAAACTTTTAAGCGAAGCAAAAGCCCAAGAACGGAAAAATGAAACTAGACGGAAAATTTTGCTTGGCGCTTGGGTTTTGAATAAATTTAAGAATGATGAATCTTTTAAACATCAATGGGCTGATTTTGAGCAGTTTTTAAGTGCGGAAAGTAAGACAGAAGAAAATAGACAGAAAGATAAAGAGCTTTTTAATGATTTTTTTAAGGGATAAGTTCTAAATTTCATATAAGAAGTTTTATGTTAAATATCGATATTTCAGTTCTAAAAATTTTTATAAAGTTTAAATAATTTAAGCTATAATTTTTAGCAAATCAGTCTTTATAAATTAATAATATGTATAGAGTTTTAGAAGAAATTGGTTGTGGTGGGTTTGGTCAAGTTAACTTAATTGAGTACCTAGATGGATCACAAGCGGCAAAGAAAACTTTCCGCCCTCAGACTTCTTTGGAAATGTCATTAATTGATAATGTCCGTAAGCGATTCATTCGAGAAGTGAGTATTTTATCAGGCATCAATCACGCCAATATTATGCCTATCTTGGATTCAGATTTACAAACAAATCCTCCGTCTTACATTATGCCATTAGCTGATAGTTCATTAGCTGATGATATATCTTATTTAAAAGCAAATATTAAAGATGCTCTAGTTGCTTTATTAGATATTCTTGCTGGTTTAGAGGAGCTACATTCACTCGATATTTTACATAGAGATTTAAAGCCTCAAAATATTTTACGT
>NZ_VPEE01000170.1:0-1084 GCF_013417345.1 Acinetobacter sp. YH16032
TTATAGACAACGAAATACAGCAGAGCTGTCAGAACTTGATCAACAACGCACAAGAGCAAAAGGAATCAGTGCAGAAGCTGACGCACAGATCAACCGAGCTATTGAATCAGGTACAAAGTTTAGTGAAACAAGCCGAAAGTTTGAATATTCAGAGCTTAGCTCAACAGCAGACACAGCAACAACAGCAGAAAATCAGTCTAATTTTGTCAGTATCATGTACAGCATTACTGCTAATCCTGATCATAATTTCATGGGTGAAGTAAATGAGCGAATTAAAGCAGTTAATCAGTCAGCAAGTCAGTTTGCTACAGAAACAGAACGAGCTACAGCAGACTTGTATCAACGAGCAGAAGAAGTACATCGAGCACTTAGAACAGCGCAACACAGCACTAATTCAGCAAATGAACCAAGTACCAAAGCTAGATATGTCGCAGTCTTTACAGACATTCGCAATGCAAGCGCAAAAACATTTGCAAGAGAAATTGCTTACTGTACTGGACAACTCGAACATCGAAAAATTAGTGCAGAGCAAGATCAATCAAGAACTAAAACCAATTCTGGACGATATACAGCTCACACAATCGCAATTAACGAAAGCACTTTCGACAGCATCATCATTGAATACAGCAACAGACAACGAAATCAACGTCAGCGAGTTAAACAACAAGCTTCAGAAGCTAGAACTTTCAGTCAACAACTTGATCGAACAACTAAACACATTGATTTAATTGCACGACAACTCAGTAATGTTGTGATTAAGCCAAAGCCCTGTACTGATTTAACTCGATATTTCAAAAACAATGGTTATCGCTCACCGACTGCGGAGCGTATTGCTGTTTGGTCAGAACGTCAGCATGAAGCATTTAAGAATCGAAATATTGAGCAAGTCGCTTACTACATCGAAACCAAATTTCAAGAACTAGGACACTATCAACACTATGAAAATGGGCTGAGTAGAGATGAAATTGATATTGTAAACAAGATGATACGCAATGATGAGCGCATTATTGATTATATGAAAAAATCAGGCTGTCATCTGAATTACGACACTCGACAAAAGCTCAATCGGACATTCTCACTTGAA
>NZ_VPEE01000171.1:0-1082 GCF_013417345.1 Acinetobacter sp. YH16032
TAAGTTGACAAAAATAACTAATCATGCGAAAAAGTTTTTTTAGTTAACAGATGTTCACACATGCCTCGAATTGTTTCTGTACCACTTAGTTTAGAACAGCGAGAACGACTCATTTTTCTGGCCAAGCATGCAAAACATTGGCGTGAAAGACAACGTGCCCAAACTATTCTCTGGCTTTCTGAAGGTAAAAGTGTTGCGGAAGTTGCCACTCTACAAGAACGTATCCCAGAAACCATAAGGCTACAACGCCGACGTTGGGAATTGTATGAGTTTGAATCGATTAAAGAAGGTCATCGCTCAGGTCGGCCCAATACATTGATCTCAGACTATCAGGCGAAAATCCTAGATTGGGTCAATACAAGTCCACTCAATGCAGAACAAATCCGAGTCAAACTACATGAAAAATACGAAGTGTCCGTGTCTGTTGAAACCATTCGTAAGTTTTTACGTGATTCAGGTATGGTCTTCAAGCGTACCCGTCATAGCTTGAAAAAAAAGAGATCCGATTGCATTTGAACAAGCAACACAGCAGATTGAAAAATTACGAGAGCAAGCGGCACGTGGTGAAATTATATTAGGTTATGTTGATGAAACAGGGTTTTCATCTACACCTGATAACCGCTATGCATGGACAAAGATAGGTGATGTTCATGCGGTTGATGCAATAAGATTAAAACGAGTTAATGTCATGGGGTGTTTGCTTTCAACGGGGAAACTGGTGACAAGTTGTTTACAAGAGTCAGTTACAAGCACTTGGTTTTATGCCTATTTAACTGGAATAGCTCAACAAGTAAAACAGACTTATAACCTTCCATTGGTTCTTATTGTTGATAATGCCTCGATTCATAGAAGTAAAAAGATGGCTGATTACAGAGAGCTACTTAAAAGTAACTTTTCGACGAATTTGTATTTTATTCCAGCTTATAGCCCTGAGTTAAATCGAATCGAGATGGTATGGAAGCAGATGAAATATTATTGGCGAGATTTTCAAGTCATGACAGCTGATAAAATAGAGCAATGGGTGGAGAGAGTATCAAACCAATTCGGAAAAGAATACATGTTTACTTTTTAATGACAGCTTA
>NZ_VPEE01000019.1:0-55109 GCF_013417345.1 Acinetobacter sp. YH16032
CAAGAGTGAACCACCTGATCCCTTCCCGAACTCAGAAGTGAAACCTCTTAGCGCTGATGGTAGTGTGGGGTTACCCATGTGAGAGTAAGTCATCGCCAGCTCATTATTCTAAACACCCCCTTCAATAGAAGGGGGTGTTTTTTTATGTGGAAAAATTGAATTTGAAAATAATTAAACCCTTGTAATTAAATAAGAAGCTCCATTCAGTTAATTTATGCCAAAAGATTGATGATTCTTGCAATTAAAAAAACAACAATAAATGTCAGTATGCCTATGAGGATTTAAATAATTTCAGGGACATAGTTGATGCAATACAATCCGATCTATTACACAGATGAACACTTTGCATTTGCCGATGCAGTAAAAAAATTTGTAGAAAAAGAAATTATTCCCTATATAAATGAGTGGGACGAAGCTGAAACTTTTCCACGAGAACTCTACAAAAAAGCTGCAGAAGTTGGATTGATGGCATCAGGTTTTGATGAAAAATACGGTGGTATCCCAGATACAGATGCATTCTATACTTTATTGGGATGTGTGGAGTTGGCAAAGGCGGCATCAGGTGGGTTAATCGCTTCCTTACTTTCACATATGATCGGTGCACCGCCAATCAATAGCTTTGCAAGTGAAGAGGTGAAAGCAGAGGTTTTGCCACAAATCTTATCAGGTGAGAAGATTTCGGCATTAGCAATAACAGAACCGGGAGGGGGGTCTGATGTTGCAGCACTTAAAACAAAAGCAGTAAAAGAAGGTGATTACTATGTAGTCAGTGGCGAAAAAACCTTTATTACTTCTGGTATTCGCGCTGATTACTATACCGTTGCCGTTCGAACTGATCCTGAAGGAAAAGGACCCAATGGTATCTCAATGCTACTGATTGATGCCCATACACCAGGTATTACAAAAACGAAGTTAGATAAAATGGGATGGTGGGCTTCTGATACCGCTCATCTACACTTCGATCAAGTTAAAGTGCCTGCAAGAAATTTGATTGGTCCTGAGAATATGGGTTTCTTTGTTATCATGAATAACTTCAATATGGAGCGTTTTTTCTTGGCTGCGAGTAGTTATGGTTATGCAAAAGTTTGTTATGAAGAAGCTCTAGATTGGGCTCAACAGCGACGTACTTTTGGTAAACGCTTGGTAGATCATCAAGTTGTTCGTCATAAATTGGTAGATATGGCAACACGTTTACAAACGACTCGCGCTTTACTTGAAGATACGGCATATAAAATGGGGCGTCCTGAACTTCAAGGGAATGAAATGATTGCACAAATTTGTATGCTCAAAAACGTAGCAACGCAAACTATGCAATTCTGTGCTGATGCAGCCGTTCAAACACTAGGTGGCATGGGCTTTATGCGTGGCATGAAATCTGAACGTATATATCGCGAAGTTAAAGTGAATATGATAGGCGGTGGAGCTGAGGAAATTATGAAAGATTTGGCAAGCCGACAGCTGGGCTTCTAAAAGAAATAAAAAGGTGGATAAGCCACCTTTTTTAATTGATCAGATATAAAGTTAAGCATTCATTGCCATATCCCAGACGATATTGGTTAACTCATCAAGTGACATTTTCCCTTCTGGATTGTACCAAGTTACGGTCCAAGCGATTGAACCACCAATCAGTCTTCGCCAGATAAAAGGATCGTGCTTAATTTTGCCTTTGTCATGTAATACCTTGATGACACTCAGCCATATCCCTTCATAATCATTTCTTAATTTTAATAGTTTCTTCTGATTTTCCTCAGAAAGTGAAAACCATTCATAGACCAATACAGCCATAGCGGAACCTGTATCCCCAGAGATCGCATCGAGTTCAGCTTTAATCAGAGCCTTGAGTTGTTGCTCTGGATGGTCTGAAGTGGATATGGCACTTTCAAGGCAAGCGTGATTGTAAATGATGGTTTGTTCCATCACATGCGCCAAAATATCGTCTTTGGTTTTGAAATGATGAAATAAACTTCCAGATTGGATACCAATAAACTGAGCGAGTTCACGAACAGTGGTTTTGGCATAACCTTGTTTATGGAATAAATAAGCTGCCCCCAAAAGTAAACGACCACGTGGTGTATCGTCAAAGCAGGCTATTGGTTGAATTTGGTCAATAGAGGTCGCGATCATCTTGTTATTTTATCCTATTTTGTTTTCTAAACGCGTTGCTTCCATGCAAATTTTAGCGCAATAAGCAGATTTGCAAATAATAATAACATTTTGCACTTTACAAACCAAGCGCTTGCTTGGTAGATTAATCTCAAATTCTAAACAGAATAATGAGATTGTTATGACAAATATTCAGGACGAACAAAAAATTGTAAAAATTGGCTGTGCTTCAGGTTTCTGGGGAGATACCAACACAGCTGCATTTCAATTGGTACATATGTCGGATATTAACTATTTAGTATTTGATTATCTTTCAGAAATCACCATGTCTATCATGGCAAAAGCCAAAATGAAAGATCCTTCTCATGGATATGCATTGGACTTTGTTAGTCGTGTTATGACACCGCTCATCAAAAAAATTGCGGACAAGAAAATCAAAGTTGTAAGTAATGCTGGCGGTGTAAATCCATTGGCATGCCGTGATGCACTTCAAGAAGTGATCAAAAATGCTGGTTTAGATTTGAAAGTTGCGGTGGTACTTGGTGATGATTTAATGGATCAGCACGTTGAACTTCAAAAACAAAATATAAAAGAAATGTTTAATGGTGAGGATCTTCCTCCACATGTCGCAAGTAGTAATGCTTATTTGGGTGCCGTAGGTATTCGTGATGCTCTGGATTTAGGTGCAGACATTGTGATCACAGGTCGTGTCGTGGATTCGGCTGTTGTGATTGGGCCTTTATTGCATGAATACAAATGGGATTTAAACGATTACGATAAATTAGCACAAGCTGCACTTGCAGGTCACGTGATTGAGTGCGGTGCACAATGTACTGGCGGTAACTTCACAGATTGGCGTTTGGTTGAAGGCTTTGACAACATGGGCTTCCCAATTGTTGAAGTGAAAGCAGATTCATCATTTATCGTCACTAAACCAAATGGTACAGGTGGTTTAGTTTCTACAGGTACTGTGGGCGAGCAAATTGTGTATGAAATTGGTCATCCACAAGCTTATTTATTGCCTGATGTAACTGCTGACTTTAGCCAAGTCAAACTTGAGCAAGTAGGCGAGCACCGTGTATTGGTGACAGGTGCAAAAGGTACAGCACCGACACAACATTACAAAGTAAGCACAACCTATCCTGATGGTAACCGTGTGTTGGTGAGTTTCTTACTTGCAGGCCAAGATGCAGAAGAAAAAGCTTATGCCGTTTCTAATGCAATTTTAAATAAAGTTGAGCGTGTAATGGCGCTTCGTTCGATTCCACCATTTACTGAAAAATCAATTGAGATTTTAGGTACAGAAACAACGTATGGCGCAAATCGTCGTGTGCAAAAACCTCGTGAAGTTGTGGTGAAAATTGCCGTTAAACATATGTTTAAAGAAGCATGTATGTTCTTTGCATCTGAGATTGCGCAAGCTTCAACAGGTATGGCACCTGCATTAACAGGGATTGTGGGTGGTCGTCCAAAACCATCTCCAGTGATTAAATTATTCTCGTTCTTGGTAGAGAAATCTCAACTAAATGTTGAAGTGGATATCAATGGTGAGCGTCATAAAGTTGATGTACCACAGGGTGAGCCGCTTGCAGAGATTCCAACGATTCCTACAGGTGAAGTGGCAACTTTAACAGGTAATGAAATCGAAGTGCCATTGGTTGAAGTTGCACATGCACGTAGTGGTGATAAAGGTAACTACAGCAACATCGGTGTACTTGCACGTAAACCAGAATTCTTACCTTGGATTCGTGCATCTTTAACGGAAGCCAATGTTGCTGAATATATGAAGCATGTATTTGAAGGCGGTGAGGGTGGCGAAGTTCGTCGCTATGAATTACCGGGTTTAAATGCCATGAACTTCTTATTGATTGATGCGCTTGGTGGTGGTGGTGTTGCGAGTTTACGTATTGACCCACAAGGTAAAGCCTTTGCACAACAATTGTTAGATATGCCAGTGAAAGTGCCTGCAAATTTATTGTAAGCACAGCTTTGGGCATCGCCATGATGCCCAATCCAGAAAATTTACATCAATTAAAAATGGAATTATGCGCAATGGGTTATCAATCAATTTTTAGAAATGATGCGTTCGCTGGCAAAGTCGTGATTGTGACAGGTGGTGGTTCGGGGATTGGTCGTTGTACGGCACATGAGCTTGCATCACTTGGTGCGCAAGTGGTCATCACAGGTCGTAAGATTGAAAAACTTGAAAAAGTGATTGCTGAAATTACAGAAGATGGTGGTCACGCACATGGCATCGTGTGTGATAACCGCGAAGAAGAACAAGTCAAAAATATGATTGCGGAAGTGATCGAAAAATTTGGTCGCATTGATGGTTTAGTCAATAACGCAGGTGGTCAGTTCCCATCGACTTTAGAAAGTATTTCTGCCAATGGTTTTGATGCGGTGATCCGTAACAACTTGCACGCAACGTTCTTTTTAATGCGTGAAGCCTATAACCAGTGGATGGCAAAAAATGGTGGTGCCATTGTCAATATGGCAGCAGATATGTGGGGCGGTATGCCTGGCATGGGGCATTCAGGTGCAGCACGTTCGGGTGTGGATAACTTGACCAAAACGGCTGCAGTGGAATGGGGTAAATCAGGTGTACGTGTAAACTGCGTAGCGCCGGGTTGGATTATCTCATCAGGCATGGATACCTATTCAGGCCCTGTGGCGGAATTTATTATCCCAAACCTTTCAGGCAATGTGCCTTTACAACGTATGGGAACAGAATCGGAAGTGTCTTCAGCGATTGTGTATTTACTTTCTGAAGCGGCCAACTTTGTTTCAGGGATGACAGTACGTATCGATGGTGCTGCTTCACAAGGTACACGCGTATTCCCATTATCATCTGCAGAAAATAGTGAGTCTTATAACGGCTTCCACCGTGCATTTATTCCAGATGTACTAAAGAAAAAAGACGAAAAGAATTAATCGAGATTATAAGGAACAAGGAGGAAACGGAATGGCAGTGATTCAGTCCGAAGTTGCAGTAGGAAGCGAAGTATTTGAACAGAATAAAGCGAAATTGCTCGAGCAAATCGAAGAGATTCGAGCGATTCAAAAAAGTGCGCTAGATCGTTCTTATAAAGCTAAGCCTAAGTTTGATAAAAAAGGAAAGATTTTACCGCATGAGCGTGTACGTATGTTGCTCGATGCAGATTCTCCATTTGTAGAGTTGTGTGGTCTTGTGGGTTACAAGATGCATGATGATAAAGATGGTTCAGAGGCAGGTGGCGGGATCATTGCAGGGATTGGTTTTGTAAATGGTACACGTTGTATGGTGGCTGCCAATAACAGTGCGATCAAAGGCGGTACGATTGCCCCAATGGGTGTACACAAAAGCCTTCGTTTACACCAAATTGCCTTAGAGCAAAAATTACCAATCATTACTTTGGCAGAAAGTGGTGGTGCAAACTTAAACTATGCAGCAGAAGTATTTACTGCCGGTGGTACAACATTTGCCAACCAAGCACGTTTATCTGCAAAAGGGATTCCACAAATCTCTGTAGTACATGGTAACGCAACAGCAGGTGGAGCATACCAACCGGGTTTATCTGATTACGTAATTACGGTACGTAAGCAAACCGAAATGTTGCTTGCAGGGCCGCCATTGTTACTTGCTGCAACAGGTGAAGTCGCAACTGCTGAAGAATTGGGTGGTGCAGAAATGCATGCGCAAGTGGCAGGTACAGCAGAATACTTGGCAGAAAATGATGCTGATGGTATCCGTATCGCACGTGAAATATTTAAGCATTTAAACTGGAAAGAACAAGTGAAACTTGATATTCCAGAATATAAAGAGCCACGTTACTCGGCAGATGAGTTACTTGGCATTATTCCATCAGATCCAAAACAACCTTTGGATATGAAAGAAATCATTGCTCGTATTGTTGATGATTCTGATTTCTTCGAATTTAAAAATGAGTATGACTCACATACGGTATGTGGTTGGTCGCAAATTGGTGGTATGCATTTAGGCATCATTACCAATAATGGCCCAATTACCCCACAAGGTGCAGCAAAAGCAGCGCAGTTTATTCAGTTATGTGAACAAACACGTCGCCCAATTTTATTCTTGCATAACACCACAGGCTTTATGGTGGGTACAGATGCAGAACAAAATGGCATCATCAAACATGGTTCTAAACTGATCCAAGCGGTTGCCAACTGTACAGTGCCGAAGATATCAATCATTGCCCATGGTTCATATGGTGCAGGTAACTATGCGATGTGTGGTCGTCCACTTGGCCCACAATTTATCTTCTCATGGCCGAACTCTCGTGTTGCGGTAATGGGTGGTGCGCAAGCTGGTAAAGTTCTTCGTATTGTTGCAGAAGCAAAACAGCGTGAATCTGGCATGGAGCCAAATGAGCAAATGTTAGATTTCTTAGAACAATCGACAGCAATGAAATTAGAGTCGCAATCGACTGCATTATTCAACACAGCGATGTTGCATGATGATGGCATTATCGACCCACGTGATACACGTAAATTGCTAATTTTCTTATTGCAAACGATTAATGAATCACAAGCACGTGAGTTGAATCCAACACGTTTTGGTGTGCCAAGATTCTAATAAATCCCTCTTGCGGAATATATTCCTCATCCCTGTGAAAAGTGAGGAATTCCCCCTCTTTTTAAAGTGGTGAGAAGCATGGCTTCGCAAGGGAGATTAAAGATTAAAAAAAATATTGAAATTTTAAGGAAGACAAAAATGAAATTTACTGAAGAACATGAAGCGCTACGCCGTACAACACGTCAATTTGTAGAAAACGAAATCAACCCATTTACAGCAGAATGGGAAAAAGCGGGTCGATTCCCAATTCATGAAGTATTCAAAAAAATGGGTGATTTGGGTTTATTAGGTATTTGTAAACCTGAAGAAAACGGTGGTTTGGCACTCGATTACTCTTATAACTTGGTGGTTGCAGAAGAGTTAGGTCGTATCAACGTGGGTGGTGTTGCACTTGCGATGGGTGTACAAACTGATATGGCAACACCTGCGATTGCTCGTTTTGGTTCTAAAGAATTACGCGATGAGTTTTTAACACCAGCAGTTGCAGGTGAAAAAGTTGCAGCGATTGCGGTATCTGAAGTCCAAGCAGGTTCTGACGTTGCAGCACTTAAAACTACAGCTGTAAAAGATGGTGATGACTACATTATTAATGGTCACAAAATGTGGATTACGAACTCGCTTCAAGCAGACTTTTTCTGTTTGTTAGCGAATACCTCTGACGGTAAGCCACACTTTAATAAGTCAATGATTGTGGTTCCAGCAAACACACCGGGGATTACATTCTCTGAGCCATTAGATAAATTAGGTATGCGTTCTAGTACCACTGCACAAGTATTCTTTGACAGCGTACGTGTGCCACAACGTAACTTAGTGGGTCAAGAAGGCATGGGATTTATGATGCAAATGCTTCAGTTCCAAGAAGAGCGTATGTGGGGTGCTGCAAACGCAATGGGTGGAATGTTGCAATGTATCGAAAAAACAATTCAATACACGAAAGAGCGTACCACATTTGGTCAGCCGTTAATTGACAACCAATATATCCATTTCCGTTTTGCCGAATTAATGACTGAAATTGAAGCGCTGAAAGCATTAACCTATCGTGCTTGCCAATTACATATCGAAGGCGAAAACGTAACGCAAATGGCGTCTATGGCAAAACTGAAAGCAGGTCGTTTAACACGTGAAGTTGCAGATAGCTGCTTACAATTCTGGGGTGGTAATGGCTTTATGGCAGACAACCCAGCAGCACAATTCTACCGTGATGGTCGTTTAGTTTCGATCGGTGGTGGTGCAGACGAAATCATGCTTGGCATTATCTGTAAGATGATGGACATCCTTCCTGGTAAGAAAAAATAAGCAGGAGATCTGATATGACATTATCAAGCTCAATTGCCAATTTAGAAGTTGATGGCAGCATCATCCTAGAGCAAGACGGTGGCATCTTAACTTTATGGTTAAACCATCCTGAAAGTCGTAATGCGATGAGCCTAAAGATGGTCCAATCGATGCAAGCGGTATTTGCTGCGATCAAAGATGATGTATCTGTACGTGCAGTGATTTTGCGTGGTAAAGGCGGTCACTTCTGTGCAGGTGGTAACATTAAAGATATGGCAGCGATCCGTGCTAAAGCAATGGAAGTGGGCAACAACACACCTTATACCGAATTTAACCGTACGTTTGGTGCGCTGATTGAGCAAGTGGATCAAGCACCACAAACCGTAGTTGCTGTACTAGAAGGTGCGGTACTCGGTGGTGGTTTTGGTTTGGCATGTGTGTCTGATGTGGCACTTGCGCATGCAGAAGCACAATTTGGCTTACCAGAAACTGGTCTAGGGATTTTACCTGCACAAATTGCACCATTTGTAGTGACGCGTGTTGGTTTAACTCAAGCACGTCGCTTAGCATTATTAGGTATGCGCTTTAAGGGTCAAACCGCTTTAGAGGTGGGGATTGTGCATCAAGTGGTTGCAGATGAAGTTGAACTTGCATCAGCACTTGAAGAAACCATTACCCAAATTAAACGCTGTGCGCCATTGGCATCGCGTGCAACCAAAGCATTATTACATCGTACCACCAAAGAAGAATTGGGGCCGCTACTTGATGATGCAGCACGTCAATTTGCAGATGCCGTGGCAAGCGCAGAAGGGATGGAAGGCACAATGGCGTTTATTCAAAAACGCCAACCAAGCTGGGCAGAATAAACCACATTCCAACGCCTGTATGAATGTGAATTAAAAAGGATACGCTCCTCAAAACAAGAGGAGCCTAAAAAATTGGTGGAACTATGGCGTTTACAAAAGTATTAGTTGCAAACCGTGGTGAAATTGCTGCTCGTGTGATGCGTACAGCAAAAGCCTTAGGTTACGAAACCGTTGCTGTGTATTCTGATGCCGACAAAAATGCGCGTCATGTAAAAGTAGCAGATGAAGCGGTTTATATTGGCCCTTCAAAAGTATCAGAATCTTATTTATCGATTCCAAATATTATCGAAGCGTGTAAGAAAACGGGCGCAGATGCTGTGCATCCGGGCTATGGTTTCTTATCTGAAAATACAGATTTTGCCGCAGCATGTGCAGAAAATGGTATTACCTTTATTGGTCCCCCAGCAGGTGCGATTGAGCTCATGGGTAGCAAGCGTTTGTCTAAAATCGCCATGATTGAAGCAGGCGTACCATGTGTACCGGGTTATGAGGGCGACCAACAAGACATCGACTTTTTAGCAGATCAAGCGAAAAAAGTAGGTTTCCCATTGATGGTGAAAGCATCAGCAGGTGGTGGTGGACGTGGTATGCGTCTTGTACATCAAGAAGCTGAATTGCTTGAAGCGTTAAAAACAGCACGTTCTGAAGCAGAAAATGCATTCGGTTCGGGTGAGCTGATTATCGAGAAAGCAGTGATTGCACCTCGCCATGTAGAAATCCAAGTCTTTGGTGATACACATGGCAACTACGTGTATTTATTTGAACGTGATTGCTCGATTCAACGTCGTCACCAAAAAGTGGTTGAAGAAGCACCATGTCCAGTATTGACACAAGAAACACGTCAAGCCATGGGTGATGCAGCAGTTGCAGCAGCCAAAGCTTGTAACTATGTGGGTGCAGGTACGGTTGAATTCTTACTAGATCAATCAGGTGAGTTTTATTTCTTAGAAATGAACACACGTTTGCAAGTAGAGCATCCTGTAACAGAGATGATTACAGGTCTTGATCTTGTGGAATGGCAGCTTCGTGTGGCAAACGGTGAAACATTACCGCTCAAGCAAGAAGAATTGACTATGAATGGTCATGCCATTGAAGTGCGTTTATATGCAGAAGACCCACGTCAAGACTTCTTACCACAAACAGGCAAAGTATTACGTTGGCAACCTTCGGATTTAGAAGGCGTACGTATCGATCACGGTATGATGCCAACTGATGAAGTTAGCCCATTCTACGATCCAATGGTGGCTAAAATCATCGTACATGGCAAAACACGTACCGATGCGATTCGTTTACTTGCACGTGCTGTAAATGATTCTGTACTGTTAGGTGTAAACAGTAATAAGGAATTTTTAGTTAACTTATTACGTCATCCACTTGTGGTGGAGGGTGATGTGAACACTGGTTTTATTCAACAGCATTTCCAAAGTGATGTGAGTTTGAATAAACAGAGTCTAAATTTAGAAAGCTTAGCATTGATTGCAGCGTTGTTGATAAATGCATCTGCGCAAACAGATTGGAACACAGGAGTTTCTTCAGCATTACCACTGAAACTTCGATATGATGATCAAAAGTTAGATCTCATTGTGCATCGTGATGGTCGTTCAGTGAGTGTTGAAACCTGTGGTGAAAGCCAGTCGATTGAGGTTGTAGCGCAAAATACACAGCAATTGATTTATAGCATTAATGGAATTCGACGTCGAATTGACTATGTTCTTGATGGTAATTTTGTTTATTTAGATCGCGCGAATGGCAACGTCATGGTGGAAAATATTACCTATTTACCACCTGAGACTGCCGATGTGGCAGGGGATGGTAAAATTCGTGCCCCAATGGATGGTGCAATTATAAATGTCATTGCTCAACCTGGAGAGCGTGTAACTAAAGGGCAAACATTATTGATTCTTGAAGCGATGAAAATCCAACAGCAAATTAAGTCAGATGTCGACGGTGTTGTGGGTGAAATCGTAGGACAAGTTGGTCAGCAAGTGAAAAAACGTCAAATCTTGATGAATATTGAGGTTGATGCTGAATAAGCAATAAAAAAAGCCATCTAACGATGGCTTTTTTTATGACCGGATTTATGCAAATACTGTTTGTACGGCACAGTAAAGCACCCAAAGAATTGCAATCGCAACTACAGGTTCTAAAACTTTTGCCCAAGTTGGTGTAGCCACTACTTCTGGCTCAGCAACATCGTGGTGATCATGTTGAACTTGATTGACCATGTCATGAAACTCCTTCATCGTTTGGTCTAATGATATCTCTTCTTGAATGACAGGTTGAGAACCAATCAACTCATTTAGGTTATTTGTTAGCCAAACCCAATCTTTTGCTTTACCAGAGAGATGTTCAACTTGACCCTGAAGTAATTCATTCATGCCTTGTAGTTGATAATGACCTGTTACATCAAGTTGTTTAAGTTCATTAAGCTGTAAGGTCAAAATCTCTGATGTCGCAGTTTCAAGTTCTTGATGAGACAGCGTAGACTGATTATGTTGAGATGTCGTCAAATGCCGTGCGACTTCTTGAATATAAAGTTGGTCAGCGGCATGAATTTCTTGGTATATTTTTTTTTCGTCTTTACGCCATAGGCTGATGAGTTTACCTAAAGCTAAGATATTTAATTCATTGAGATATTCATGCCGTTGTTCAGCTGGATACTGTTTCAACAGCTGAGGCTTTTGAATTTTGGTCTGCTCAACAAAATATTGTACTAAATCAAAAGCCATTCAACTCTCCTGTAAGTTTTTAATCCAAAATTCTTAAACTCGGTTTTTTCTTTGGTGCTTCATTTTCTTGATTTTGTTGCTGTTTAGATTCTATCGGATTTTCATCCGTTTGTGCATTGGCATATTCATCAGGATCAAAGAATAATCCTTGACCATTTTCTTTTGCATATAACCCGAGTACAGCATTGATTGGCACATAAATATCTTTGGAAACACCACCAAAACGTGCAGAAAAGGTAATCGCTTCATTGCTCATGTGTAGTTGATGCACAGCATGTGGCACGATATTTAAAACAATCTGACCGTCTTGAACGAACTGTGTAGGTACATCGGTATAAGGCTGTGTGGCATCTACCAGTAGATATGGGGTGAGATTGTTATCGCAAATCCATTCATAAATCGCACGTGCTAAATACGGGCGAGTTGGACTTAATTTGATTTCTTGATCAGACATGTGACTCACTCTTTTGCTTTTTTAAGCGGATTTTAATTCAGGACTATAACGATTTTTTTCCTGAACCGTCATGGACTTAATGAAGGCTGGACGACTGAAAACACGCTGGCAATATAAATAAAACGGGCGGCATTGTTGCTTTGGAAGCTCAATACCCATCGTTCTTAACCGTATAAAAATCGGTGCCAACATGCAATCTAAAATTGTAAATTGTTCAGACATGAAATAAGGATAGTGCTGAAACAAAGGTGTCAGCGAGATAAGCGTATCTTTTAACTTTTTTTGGGCTGCCTTTTGTGCGTCAACATCAAGTGTGTCTGGGTGGCGCAACATATCATCTGCAAGTTTTAACCAGTCATTTTCAAAACGCCATATATATTGGCGTTGTTCTGCACGTGGAGCAGGAGCATCTGCATATAACTTATTCTGACGATAGCGATCATCTAAATATTCAGAAATGATGGATGTATTGAAAAGTTTTAACTCATTTTCAATCATCATCGGGAGTCGATTGTATGGATTTAAACTCGCAAGATCCTCGTTGTCTTCGTCGACAATAAATAAATTATGTTTAATTTGTTTTTCTGCCAGTAAGAAGCGAATCCAATGCGATCGAAAGTCATCTGCATGACTATAAACGGTGATGCCTTGTAAGGGGGTGGTTTCGACTGACATATTCCAATCAAAGTATTAATGAATAGATAAGGATACTAAAAATGCACGCTAAAATCATCGTTTAATGAGCGATGCCTATTAAAACACTTGAATTTCATATTGAATCGTATTTATGTCTGTAACGTGGTTTTTTAAATTTCTATCCTTGTATTGTTGAAATTTAATCTTTAGCTTTTTATCCAAAGCGATATAAAAAGCCGATCTTTAAATCGGCCTTGTGCACTAATGTATGATTCCACTCCACCATTGACGGACGTCGCGATTGTTAGTTAATGCACTTGTGTCGCCTGGTCTAAGTTTATAGCTACACTTGTAAACCACTGAGAATTTTTGACCTAAAGATCGATGAACCAGACTGTTATTTTGTACAGGGTATCCATCTGAGCATCCAACTAACTCTAATGCTTTATTTATGTTTTCATATGAAGACATTAATCTTTGTATGGGTCCATCACAAACATGCTTACCCGTATTGGATTGCCAACACACGGCTAAAGCATCTATCAATTGTGAGTTATTTGCTTGTGCAATATTGGATGTACCTAATATTGTAGCGGCTACGGCGAATGATAAACATATTTCCCTATTTAACATTTTTATCCCTTTAATTTAAAAAACTGCATGAAAGTATTTTTTAATAAAGTTGTAAAAAGTTAACAATCCTCAAATTGGGATAGATGATTAAGCATATATTTGTTTAAGTCAGTCAAAATAGAGCAATAAAAACTAGCGTCTTTTTATTGATATCAGAGTTTAATATTCATTTTAAAGTATCGTGTACGACTGATTTTCATGAGTAAGGGAAAATATAAAGATGAAAAAAAACCTTGGCATAAGCCAAGGTTTTTTTGTCCGAATTCGGAAAACAAATTAACGTTTAGAGAATTGTGGACGTTTACGAGCTTTACGTAAACCAAGTTTCTTACGTTCAACTTCACGAGCATCACGAGTAACGAAACCAGCTTGACGAAGAGCAGGTTTTAAAGTTTCGTCAGCAGCGATCAATGCACGAGTAATACCGTGACGGATTGCGCCAGCTTGACCACCGATACCACCACCAGCAACAGTGATGTAAAGGTCATATTTCTCAGTAGCATCTAAAAGCTCAAGTGGTTGACGTACAACCATACGAGCAGTTTCACGACCGAAGTATTGTTCTAAAGAACGGTTGTTAATAACGAGTTTACCAGTACCAGCAGATAGGAAAACACGTGCAGTTGCGGTCTTACGGCGACCTGTACCATAGTTAGTAGCCATGTGCTGTATCCCTTAGATGTCCAAAACTTGTGGCTGTTGAGCTGTGTGAGGATGCTCAGCACCAGCATACACTTTCATTTTCTTGATCATAGCATAACCAAGAGGACCTTTTGGCAACATGCCTTTTACAGCGCGTTGGAAGATTTCTTCTGGCTTGTGAGCAACTAATTTTTCAAAGTTAGTTTCACGGATACCACCAGGGAAACCAGTGTGGCGATAGTATTTCTTATCAAGTGACTTGTTACCAGTTACTTGAACTTGCTCAGCATTGATAATTACGATGTAATCACCAGTGTCAACGTGAGGAGTATAAGAAGTTTTGTGCTTACCGCGTAAACGACGTGCGATTTCAGTCGCAAGACGACCTAAAGTTTTGCCAGAAGCATCAACAACGTACCAGTCGTGTTGAACTTCAGCTGGCTTAGCGCTGAGAGTTTTCATTAACCACTACCTATTATAGTTGGTTTGGACGGTGGAATCTGTCCAAACAAAAAGGAGAGCGAATTCTAGCGGAAAAACACTAGAACCACAATCAAAATATTAAGATTTCGAGGGGCATATTCTATTTAATTTAGATTGAAAAGTATAGCGGTTTATTTAATCAATTTCTTTTAGAATGAGGAAATAATCATAATAATAGCTCGGAGTTTTGATGAGTTCACAAAATAATAATGATCGTTTCTCTCATTCTGTTCATCATTCAGATTTATCTTCACGCCATGATCAAATTAAAGTGAGTAAAGTGACGAAATTTTTGACCGGATTTTTATTTATTTTTCTCGGAATATATTTAGCGTTAGGCGTGGTGTTTGGCGCTATTTATGGAATCGATGTTTTGAGTGTCATTCTTATATATTCAATGTATGCACATTTTATGATTTTCCCTTGGTTTATTTATTCAATCGGTGGCTTTGGTTTCTTGTGCATTAAAGACTCAGCGTTTTATTCAGTGCGTTCAACGATTGGACGGATTCTTTTGTTAGGTTTGTTCCTCGTTATCGTGATTGTATGTGTATCCGAGATGGCTCATGCAATTGGTCTATTAGATGCAAGATTTCGTATGGATTGGCGCTAAAAGACTCAAAAGAACGATTAAAAAATCAGAGGGCTAAGATTTTACCATTTTGGGATTGTTGAACATCGCACATTCGATCTGTATTAAAATAATAAAAATCCTTGAATGATGATCGTTATGCTTCCTTTGTATGTCACCAGCGGTGAGCCTGCTGGAATTGGTCCTGATATCTGTTTAAGCCTTGCGCAACGTCTGGATGAGCGTCCACTCGTCGTGCTTGCTGATATACAAATGCTCAAGCAACGTGCAGAAATACTTCATCTTGAAGTTGAAGTGATTGAGTATCAAGGGCAACAAACATCGTCAAAAGTGGGTCAGCTTTATGTGGAACATATTCCTTTAAATGAAAGAGTAGTACTGGGTGAGTTAAATGCTCAAAATGCGAGTTATGTCTTAGAGCAACTCCGCCGTTCTGCAGATTATGCGATGTCAGGTAAAAGCGTTGGCGTGGCGACAGCACCTGTACAAAAGTCAGTGATTAATGAGGCAGGTATTCATTTCAGTGGTCACACTGAGTTTTACCAAGAGTTTGCTGGTGTGTTACGCGTGGTCATGATGCTGGCAACCAAAACCTTACGTGTTGCACTTGCAACCACGCACTTACCCCTTCGTGCGGTTGCGGATGCGATTACAGCTGAGCGCTTGCATCAGGTCATCGACATTCTGATTCATGATTTAAAATCAAAATTTAAAATCGAATCTCCCAAAATTTTGGTGTGCGGTTTAAATCCTCATGCAGGTGAAGATGGTTATTTAGGAGTGGAGGAGATCGAAGTGATTAATCCTGTACTTGAACGCTATCGTGCGCAAGGGATAGACATGAGTTTATGTCTGCCTGCAGATACCTTATTTACACCAGAAAATTTAAAAGATGCCGATGCAGTTTTAGCCATGTATCACGATCAGGGATTACCTGTGTTAAAATCGCAAGGATTTGGTGAAGCCATTAATATTACTTTGGGCTTGCCGTTTATTCGCACCTCTGTCGATCATGGCACAGCACTCTCCCTCGCAGGTACTGGACTTGCGAAAAGCTCGAGCTTACAGGTGGCTGTGGACTTAGCGCTCGATTTAGCGCGTCAGTGATCTTGTCTTAATTACACGTTGGAAATCTTTATGTATCAGATTAATGCCTTAAACCCGAAAGATGAAGGGCATCACACGCGTAAGCGTTTTGGTCAAAACTTCTTACATGACCAACGTGTCATTGCCAAAATTGTGCGTTCGGTGAACCCGCGTACTGGTGACAATATTGTTGAAATTGGTCCAGGTCTTGCTGCTTTAACATCGCCTTTAATTGGTGAATGTGATGCTTTAACTGTCATTGAATTAGACCGTGATTTAGCAGCTGGATTACCCGGTCGTGTACCGCATCCTGAACGTTTAACTATTGTGGAAACTGATGCCTTACGCTACGATTTCACTGAACTGTTTGATGGTCGTCCGTTGCGTGTTGTCGGTAACTTACCTTATAACATTTCTACACCTTTGTTATTTCATCTCTTAGAGTTTGGTGACAAAGTCAAAGACATGCACTTCATGTTGCAAAAAGAAGTGGTCGATCGTATTACGGCATCACCAAATACCAAAGAATATGGTCGTTTATCAGTCATGATTCAGTACTACTGTAAACCGACATTCTTGTTTGAAGTGCCACCTGGTTCGTTCAATCCACCACCCAAAGTAACTTCTGCGGTATTTCGCTTAGAGCCGTATGATGTAAAACCAATAGTGGCGAAGAATGAAAAAGCCTTGGCACGTTTAGTCTCCCATGTATTTACACAACGCCGTAAGACACTTCGCAACAGTTTAAAAGGCATGTTGCAAGAGGAAGGATTTGAAAAAGCTGGTGTTGATCCAATGGCGCGTCCGGAAACATTAACACTTGCTCAATTTGTTGCACTTGCAGATCAAATGGTAGATGCATAAATGGCTGGTGAAAACATTCGATATAATTACGTGATTGGTGATGTTCAGGGCTGTTTTGAAGCTTTGAAAATGTTACTCAAGGAAATCAAATTTGATCCTGATCAGGATTTTTTATGGTTTGCGGGTGATTTAGTCGCACGTGGTGAAAACTCGATTGGCGCTTTACGTTTTATCAAGAAACTGGTCGATCGAGGCGTTGCTGCGACAGTCTTGGGTAATCATGATTTGACCTTGTTAGCGTGCGCAAGGGGCATTAAAGAGATTAAAGAGAAAGACAATACTCGTGATGTGATTGATGCGATTGACAGTGATGATTTAATCGACTGGTTACGCAAACAACCCTTATGTTTATGTCCAAATGAAAATATTGTCATTACACATGCGGGTATTCCACATATTTGGACAGTAGAGCAAGTGAAACAGTTTGCTCAAGAGGTTGAAACGGTTATTGCGCATGATGATTTTGATGTTCTGGATGCATTTTTGAAAGAAATGTATGGTAAAGAACCTACATTATGGTCAGATGATTTAACAGGACATGAGCGCTTACGATGTATCGTGAATTATCTAACCCGTATGCGTTTGACTGATCCAGAGGGTCGACTTGAATTTAGTTTTAAAGACGCTTTAGATGAGCCGATGCCAGCTGGCTATCAGCCATGGTTTGAATATGAGTCAAAAGCTGCTCAAACTCATCAAGTCATTTTTGGACATTGGGCTGCCTTACAGGGCAGAACAATATCTGCGCATATTCAGAATGTTGACGGTGGTTGTGTCTGGGGCAATCAATTAATGGCGTATCGTCTTGAAGATCAGCAAATGTTTGCTGTAGATAATCCTATGTTTGCATAGAATCTACTTTAGGTCGTTTTCGTCTAATAAAAAAGCCACTTATCAGTGGCTTTTTTATTTTCAATCGTGGGTAAATCAAGAGGTCGCTTTTAAAAAGTGAATAAAAGTAGGGAGCCAAACGGCTGTAAACGTTGCATTTACCGCCATACCAAATGCAGCATAACGACCAGCTACACTGCCTCGTTGCCAAGCTTGAGCTGTCCCAATCGCATGGGCTGCTAAACCGAGTGCTAAGCCTGAGGCACGCTCATCATTAATATGACGTAGTATGAGTGGTGAAAAAGCTGCGCCAATCACACCAGATAAAATAACGATTAAAATGGCTAAGCTAATTGGTGCATGGAGTAAGGTCGCAATATTAATTGCGATTGGTGTTGTCACTGCACGTGTAGCGAAAGCCATAATGGTCGAATCTGCCATATGCAGTAGATACGCTAAGCCCATAGGCAGTGCGACAGCACTGACACTAGCAAACACTAATATTCCTAAAATGCCTTTTAGTGGTAAATCGTCATAACGCATCGCTGCAAGTGGGATCGCGAGAGCCACTGTGACGTATCCTAATAAATGATCAAAAATCGGATTGACATCTTTCATGTAGTGATCATAAGGAATACCAATAATCAGTAAGATGACGATCACAAAGAACATCCCGAATACAATGACAGGAATCTGTGGTACGACACGGTTACAGGGTTTTGAAATTAAATAGGCGAATAACGTAATAGCAAAGCCGATTAAAATTGCGAGCATATTTCTCTCCTATAACCAGCGTTTTGCCATTTTGGCGTAAACCCAAAGTGGAATAAGTGTACTTAACGTGAGTACGAGTAAAAAAAGAGGAATTTCTTTACCCATATGAACCAACATAACCAATGCCCCAGCACTAATTGGTAAAAATGCGAAAGCACTTTCTTTCATGATTTTATTATTTACATCGACAACTCTGGTTGGAAGAGTGCCAAATCTACGCCAAGCAAACAGTACAAGTAGTAAGGAAAGCAACCCGACAAGATTGCCCAGTTCGGGATGATTCAATTGAGTCATAAGCCAAACTGAACCTTCTCGGAAGCCAATAATAAGCACTATGGTGCCAATCCATGCTGGCCAATCTATCGTTTTCATCCGCTGCATCATGATTATACTTTTAACATTATTTATCACGTTTTAACTGATTTATGATTTGATTTCAAACTCTTCTAAAGGTCTTTTAAATTGTTGCGCCTTATCACCAAGAATTTGATCAATTGGTAAATGAGCTTGTTTTATAAGTTGCTCTAATTTATGTGGCGCAATTTGAATATTTAAAATCAAATGACCTAGATCATCATAATGTTCAGACTGAATCACATTTAATTCATACAGTTGATTGCGTAATTTGCCATATTCAGGTCTGAGTGTGAGTTCAAATTGTTGTATTTGCCCCATTAAACACTCTTGAACGGCTTGTCGCAGTAAATCTAAACCTTGACTTGAGTGTGCTGAAACATAGACTCGATCAGGCAAATTGGGAGAAGCATAAATGATTTTAGGTTCTTCTCCCGTTTGATCAATTTTGTTGTATACGCGTAGTATTGGCACTTGAGCCCCAATTTCTTTTAGGACTTTTTCAACAGCATCAATTTGCTCAAGCTTTTCTGGACTATTTGAATCGATAACATGTAAAAGCAAAGTCGCCTCAAGTGTTTCTTCAAGGGTTGCTTTGAATGACTCTACTAACGAGTGTGCAAGATTGCGAACGAATCCCACTGTGTCAGCCAAGACCAATGTTCCAATGCCATCCCAATTTAATCTTCTTAAAGTTGGGTCAAGAGTTGCGAACAATTGATCTGCTGCATACACATCACTTTCAGCAAGAATATTAAATAGGGTGGATTTTCCTGCGTTGGTATAACCGACTAGAGACACTGTTGGAATAGAC
This sequence comes from Acinetobacter sp. YH16032, assembly GCF_013417345.1. Lineage (NCBI taxonomy): Bacteria > Pseudomonadati > Pseudomonadota > Gammaproteobacteria > Moraxellales > Moraxellaceae > Acinetobacter > Acinetobacter sp. YH16032. Next base: position 19,716 of record NZ_VPEE01000019.1, read on the forward strand.
GCTTTTTGACGCGCTGCACGACCTTGAATTCGTGTTTGGCGGACTTTTTCAAGTTTGTCTTTGAGCTGGGTTATGCGGAGACGAAGTAAACGACGATCTGTTTCTAATTGTGTTTCACCTGGACCACGTAAACCAATACCACCTTTTTGGCCATCTAAGCCCATGCGACCACCCACTAAACGTGAAGCGAGATGGTCTAACTGAGCCAATTCAACTTGTAGTTTACCTTCATGTGTGCGTGCGCGTTGTGCAAAAATATCTAAGATCAGGCGAGTACGATCGATGACACGACATTGAATAACACGCTCGAGATTACGTTCTTGAGATGGTGTGAGGGAATGATCGAAAATGACAATATCAGCTTCTACTGCTGCAACAAATTCGGCGATTTCTTCAGCTTTACCCGAACCAATAAAAAATTTAGGGTCAGGTTTAATACGTTGAGCTTGTATATGTTCAAGAATCTCTGCACCAGCAGATTTGGCCAATAAACGAAATTCTTCTTGATCAAGATCTTCTAATATTTGGACATTAACACTCACCAAGACCGCACGTTCATTTGCTTGATTTTGTCCAGTAACTTCCACTCAGCTAATACTCCACATCAAAACTCTAGTGTAGAGGAAATTGAACAATTGAGGGAAATAGATTTAAATTAACCTAAAGCAGTTTTGAACATAAGTATAAACGCCAGCATAAATAAAAAGACGCCACCGACAATTGATGCCAATGAGAAGAGTGCCGACCAGATGGGAATGACTTGATTTGATGGTGATTGAGTTGTAGTTTGCATAATTTTTAAATCTATAAATTCGATTTAAAAATTATATTTTATTGGGTATTTGAATTGAAATTGAATTTTCAAATATGTGTATACGGTTTTTATAATCAATGCATCTCTGGTGAGCTCAGTATAGAATGGAGCTATAGTGGATAACGCCTGTTATTATTCAGTGAAATAATTTATGACAAAATTAACGCCTAAAAAACTCAATTTATTTTCAAAAACAGCGCTATATAGCCAAAAAATCATCTCAGGTACTGCTGCTGTCACTGAAGGGTTTTATTTAATTTTTAGGCATCAAATGTATAAAAATCCGAATAATCCAAACAATACTCGCTATGTACAACATTTTTGCCGTCGCTTATGCAAAGTTTTTAATATCGATTTACAAGTACATGGCAACATTCCTCGTGAACCCGCATTATGGGTGAGCAATCATATCTCTTGGTTAGATATTCCTGTATTAGGTTCGAGTGCGCGTGTATTTTTCTTAGCAAAAGCAGAAATTGAAAATTGGCCGATTTTTGGGAAACTTGCCAAGGGTGGTGGAACACTGTTCATTAAACGAGGTTCAGGAGATTCGGTCCGTATTAAAGAGCAAATCACAGAATTTTTGAAGCAAAATATTCCTGTCTTATTTTTTCCAGAAGCAACCACGACTGATGGAACTAAAGTCAAAAAAGTGCATGGAAGACTTTTAGCTGCAGCTATCGAGGCTCAAAAACCAGTGCAAGTTTGTTTAATCTGTTATGTCAATCAAGAGGGGGAGTTAGATCAGGTTGCTCCCTTTATTGGAAATATTGCATTTACAGCGCATCTCAAAGCAGTATTGGAAATGCCTCAAGTCGTTGCACATTTAACAGCTTTGCCCACGATTGATGTTACTGGACATACAGTTGAAAGCTTAACGAGAGAAGTGCAACTCAGAATGCAGGAAGGATTGGAAGTATTACATCAAAAAGTACTCAAAGCTTAATCAGTAAAAGCAGGGATCATGATGATCCCTGCTTTTACATGAATCCTTCGATTGGCAACCAGGAGATAACTTTCAAGCTTGCTTTTTGCCACCATTTCATTTTTGGTTCTTTGGTATAGATTTTAATACCTTCAGGTGTCGCTTGTTTCCAATTAATATTATTTTGTGAATCTAGAACTAATTTATAGGCATATTTTTTTAGGTTCTGATCCATGGTTTTATGCACAGCTTGCGCTAGGGGCTGGCTGTTTAAAATGACGCCTATTTCAGTATTTAAATTGGCTGAACGTGGATCAAAATTAAATGATCCGATAAATACTTGCTTATCATCCAAAGCCATCATTTTTGCATGTAGGCTTGAGCGACTCAGCCCTTTAAGGCTCACTTTGGACTGCTTAGAAATTTCAATATTATTTTTATTTTGGAATTCTTCTGGCAAAGCAGGGAGGAACTCATATAACTCTACGCCGTTTTGCAGTAAATCTTGACGGTATTTCGCATAAAACGCATGTACAAGTGCAACATCATTGGCTTTAAAAGAGTTGGTCAGTACACGAACTTTAACGCCATCTTGTGCGATTGCACTTAAACGTTGCTCACCCTTGCGCTCAGGAACGAAGTAAGCGGAAATGATATCGACACTTTTTGCTGGTTTCTCTAAGCGTTCAACCAGTTGAAAGTTGAGATGTTCTTCTTTCTTAGCTTTCGCTTTGATTTTTTCAGGAGAATCTTTGATGACTTCTGCTTTCACCCAATCCAGCTTAATTTCTTGATTGAGCCAACGATCAAAATCATGAGATTCACGAGTAATTTCAACATAACTACGTACAGCACCATCATCAAAGTGCTCTTGCAGTTGCTGTTTTAAACCTTCATAGCGCAATGTATATTGTTGATGATTGACAATATTTTTAACTGGATAGGCATATTCATGATTCCAGTACTCATCAAATGAGTGTGTAATATCACTTACTGCATGACCGACAAGCATGACATCAACATCTGAAAATTGATATCGGTCACTGACATTGTAGTATTGATTACTCATATTTCGGCCGCCAATCAGGGTAATTTGATTGTCAGCTGTAAACGTTTTGTTGTGCATCCGTCGATTGATACGTTTCAGATCCAAAATCATATCAACGGGTCTAAGGCGTCGGAATTTATAAGGATTGAATAACTTTACGTCAATGTTTTGATGTTGATCCAGCGCGAGATAAATACTTTCCATCGTCTTAGCGTTATTGTCATCCATTAACAATCTGACTTTTACACCACGATCAGCAGCTTGAATGATTTTATAAAGAGCCAATGCACCTACACGGTCGTTATCCCAAATGTAATATTGAAGGTCGAGTGTTTTCTCAGCTTTCTCAATTAATTGAAAACGTGCAGCTATCGCTTCGATTGGATCATATAAAACATGAAAACCTGTTAATTCAGGATTCTTAATTTTCAAAGGTTCGACAATTTGCGCCAATGAAGTGTCATGAGTGTCGATGTCATACGCATATTGAGGTGCAACAGCTTGTTGAATGGGTAAAGTTGAGCATGCGGGTAAAGCAAGAATCAAACATGAACTCATGATGAAGCGCATTTTAAAAGATGTTTTCTTTTGGCGATTCAATTGTTGAGATTGATTCTTTTCCATGTGATTTGCTTGCATAATCTATTCTTTGAACTCAATGTGCTAAAGTATAAAGAGCACCATTTAAAAGATAAATGAACCACTCAGATTATTCGTCTGATTTAATAAAAGAGATTGAATATGTGGACAACAAATAACATCCTTGCTGCGTTCTATATTATTTTCTCGCTCTTCGCTATTTGGGGAGTCACGCAAGCATGGATGAGCCAATCTCGAACTGAAACCATACATCCATTTAAAGCCTTTGTTCATCTCTTGGCATTTTATCTTTCGTATTTACTTGTTCCGTTGTGGTTTTTTAGTATTTTTGCTACTTGGCAAGGTATATTTTCATTGCATGAAGGTGTGTTTATTTTCTTGTTGAGCAGTGTATTGATTTATGCACGTTTCATTGAGCCACATCGTGTAGTAGTGAATAACCTGAGTTACAAGTTAAGTTCGGCGCAATCCTTTAAACATCCGATTAAAGTGGCATTAATTGCAGACTTACATATTGGATTGTTTTCTGGGCATGAAAGACAACTGAAAATTATCGTGAATAAGATTAATCAAGCTCAACCAGATTTAGTGGTTGTGGCAGGTGATTGGACCTATGAACCAGAAAATAAGCTGGCAGAAGAGCTCCGAGTATTAAGAGAAATTCAAGCGCCTGTCTATTCTGTGAATGGTAATCATGATGAGCAATATCCAGGTCCACCGATTCAGGCATTATTAAAAGATGCGCTAGCTTCAAATCAGGTGATGGATATTGAAGGTAAGATTGTTGAGTTTGATGAGTTTAGATTGATTGGTGTGGGGGATTTGTGGGCAGGTAAGGCTGACATGCGGGATATGCCTGATTTACCACAAGATAAGCCGTGGTTAATTCTGTCACATAATCCGGATACGGTGGATATGGTGCCAAAATTGCCAACTCATCCGTTGATGTTGTCAGGGCATACTCATGGGGGACAAGTGGAGCTTCCGTGGTTGACAGATTACATCATGAAAAAAGTGTCTATCTTGGGTCATAAACGTGGTTTATATAAGCATGAACATGCCAATGTTTATGTGTCCGTAGGTACTGGCATGGTAGGTGTCCCATTCAGATTCAGAGTACCACCGATGATTGATATCATTGAGCTCAGCTAATAAAAAACCGGCTTAAGCCGGTTTTTTTATTAGCTGAAAGCATCAAATTTGATTATTCACATCATCATGTTTCGTTTCGCGAATCATGAGGAAAGCAATCAGCGAAAGGATTGATGCAGCCGTCAAATAATAGCCTACTGCAGACAAACCATATTCAGTTGCCAATTTCGTTGCAATCAAAGGTGCGAAAGATGCACCAAAAATACCAGCAAGGTTAAATGTTAACGCCGAACCAGTATAACGCACCGATGTCGGGAAGATTTCTGAAAGTACCGTACCGATTGGACCATAGGTTAAGCCCATAATCGCAAGACCAATACATAAGAATAAGAACACAATCAGTGTGCTTCCTGACTCCAACATGTCCGCAAAGAAAATACCAAAAATAGCAGAAATTACACACACCGCGATCGAAGTGGTTTTACGACCGAACTTTTCCGCAAAAATTGCAGAAAGGGGAATAAATGCTGCAAAACAAAGCGTTGCAACCAACTGAAGTTGTAGGAACTCTTCACGAGAGTAACCTAATTGTTTTGTACCCCATTGCAAAGCAAATACAGTGGTTAAGTAAAAAACTACGAAAGTACAAATGGCTGCAATCGTTCCGAGTACAAGCATTTTTGAATGCTTTTTAAAAACTTGTACAAAAGGAACATTCACTTCTTTTTGTTTATCAAGCACGTTTTGGAATGCTGGCGTTTCATGCAACTTTAAGCGAATCCACAAGCCTACAATCACCAATAAGGCACTTGAAATAAATGGAATACGCCATCCCCATGACATGAATGCTTCTTCACTCATGAATGCCCCAAGCGTAAGAAAAGAGCCTGTAGCAAGGATGAAGCCGATTGGTGCACCAAGTTGAGGGAACATACCGTACCAAGCACGTTTGCCTTCTGGCGCATTTTCAGTTGCGAGTAGAACTGCACCTGACCATTCGCCACCTAAACCTAAGCCCTGACCTAATCGGCATAAAGCTAAAAGTAAGGGTGCCACAATGCCAATTTGCGCATAGGTTGGAAGTAAACCAATCGCAACGGTAGAAAGTCCCATGGTTAGCAAGGCTGCCACTAAGGTTGCTTTACGACCGATTCGATCTCCCAAATGACCGAATAGTGCGGCGCCGATAGGACGTGCGATGAATGCGATTGCAAAAGTTGCTAATGATTGAATCGTTGCTGTCATAGGATCTGTACTTGTTGGGAAGAACAAGTAGGGGAAAATAATGACTGCAGCTGTAGCGTAGATATAAAAATCGAAGAATTCGATGGTTGTACCAACGAGACTTGCGGTTAGTACCCGAGTTTTAGAGTTTGCGGGCTGAGCTTGTTGTGATGCTGTATTAGACGCCATGAGAGACCTTACACTTACTAAAAATAAAAAACTTAGATTTAATAGCGTAATCTTTTTAAAAAAGGCGTAATTTCTTAAAAAAATACGAAATACCAGCTTGCTCTACGGTGTTAGGGTTGCTAGACGATGTAGTTAAAGTGGTTATAGCACGTAAAGATAAATAGACAGGAAATGTGATCCTGCACCTATCAATACAAAAATATGCCAGATAGCGTGAGTGTATCTTACCTTTTTTAAAGCATAAAACAATGCGCCTATGGTGTAAGCAAGGCCACCAACAATAAGGAGGGTTAAACTTTGATCAGATAAATATGTGCGCATATCATCAATCACAAGTAATGCTAACCATCCCATTGCGAGATAGGCTAAAAGCGATATTTTTTGAAAATGGTGAATAAATACCAATTTGAACAAAGTGCCAATCGCCGCAATTACCCAAAGCGCAATTAATAAATAGTGAGCTTTTTGCGTTGGTAAAGCTATAGATAGAAAAGGAGTGTATGTTCCTGCGATGAGATAATAAATAGCCGTGTGGTCCAATTTTTTAAACCAACCCCGACGCTCAGGTGTTTCCGCAAAATGATAAAGACTAGACGCCGTAAAGAGTAGAACTAAACTAAGTCCATAGACCCAAAGCCCGATCCATTGTGCCATAGGATAAGCAGCACCTTTTATAATCAATAAAATGGCACCGATAACGGCCAATACAGCACCAATGGCATGACTGATGAAATTAATTTTTTCTTCTAATGGATCATACGAAGCAGGAGATGCTTTCATTGTTCACTTACACATTTAATTATACATCTGTATCGTAATTGAATTTTGCTTTTCGCGTAAGACGCATTAAAATTTAATAGCATTTCTTTTTTTGGCACTGTTTATGACCGTTTCGGCATCTTCCACCCCGCAAGAGCAACAATTTCTTGAAGCATTTCATCAAGCATTAGCTTCTCAGCGTTTTGATCGTATGATTCTGAGCCAATATCAAGGTGAGATCGAAGCTTTAGAAAAGATGACTTTACGCATGATTCGACTACAAGATGAATGGATGCTGAATGTTCTGTATCGCTTTAAAACTCAAGATGTGACCAAAAATTTTCCAATTGATGAAGCTGATTCGTTGGTGAGTAAATTAGTCAGTGAATGCAAACAAGCCAATCTTTTTACATTGGACAGCGAGTTACAGCTCAAGAAAAATAAGAAAAAAGCCATCTTAACTCAAAGTAAAAAGGCTTCAGTCTCCAAGATCATTGAAAAATCACACGACCGTCAAAAACACCGTTTTGTTGAGCAAGAAAGTTATTTTCTTCAACCGTTGGGTATTACGGATCAAAAAGAACAAATTATTCCAAGCATGGCGCGTAAGTGGAAACAGATTAATAAATTTGTTGAGATTTGCTCAGGCGCATTAAACCAAATTCAAGTTGATCAGCAGCTCAACGTTGTCGATTTTGGCTCAGGTAAAGGTTATCTCACCTTTGCACTGTATGATTACTTACAAAAAAATGATTACAATCCTTATGTTACAGGTGTGGAACTGAACGAGAAAATGGTTCAATTCTGTCAAGATGTTGCCCGTAAATCAGATTTTAAGCATTTAGATTTTTTCCAAGGAGATGTACGAACTTACTCGCCTGAAAAACTCGATGTCATGATTGCGTTGCATGCCTGTGATGTAGCAACTGATTTTGCGATTCATACCGGTATTCGATTGAATGCGCAAATGATTATGTGCGCGCCGTGCTGCCACAAAGAGTTGAGACCTCAAATACAAAGTCCCTCTGTACTAAAACCAATGTTGCAGTTTGGTATTCATGAGGGGCAACAAGCTGAAATGCTGACAGATACAATTCGAGCGCTATTGTTAAAAGCCTATGGTTACGAGACAAAAGTTTTTGAATTTGTGGCTTTGGAGCATACCAGTAAAAATAAAATGATTTTAGCCACCAAGCGCAAAGACTTTAACGCACCAGATCAGCAAGTGTTAGATCAAATAATTGCATTAAAAAATATGTATGGTATTCAAAAGCACTCATTAGAGTTGCTTCTAAAAGGAGAGTGGGAGCAACAAAATATTGGTGAAAAGTGCTAACACACCTTTGGGAATTAACACATGAGTAATGTCTTCGATGTTCAAGTAGGTTCATGGTCGCAATTAAAGTGCTACGCGATGCAGATACGAGAGCAAGTATTTATTCTGGAACAACAAATTTCACCTGAAGACGAATGGGATATGGAAGATGAGACATCGATTCATTTCGTTGTTTTCCATGAAGGTGAGGCAATCGCCACGGCTCGACTACTTCAAAATCATAGTATTGGAAGGGTAGCAGTCATAAAGGCTTATCGAGGAAAAGGTTTTGGGGTTGAGCTCATGAAATTTATAATTGAGTTTGCTCAAAGGGAAAAGCGACCAACCTTGAATCTTTCTGCTCAAGTTCATGCATTACCATTTTATCAACGTTTAGGGTTTGAGCCCCAAGGTAAGGAATACTTAGATTGTGGTATTCCTCATGTTTATATGACGATGCAGCTTGAATAAAAAAACGGAGCCAATGCTCCGTTTTTTCATCACAAATATCAATGACTATGTGAACCTGATTGATCATCATGTGTATGACTGTGTTCGCCCATTGCTGCGTGTTCTTCTTCAGTCATATTGTGTTCAGTTGCACTAGCTTGAGCAGCTTTGTTGGCTTCGATTTTTGCTGCTGCTTCTTCAGACATCACAGGTGATGCTTTGAATGCATGATGTTCACTGGTTTCTGTTCGTTGTTTACTTGGCATATAGTCAGGTTCATTTTCAATGGCTACATAGAAAATCACCATAAATATAATACTTAAAATGATCGCGATAATTAGCGCTTTCCAACCCCAAGGAGATTTTTCTGGTGAAGAATGATCAGTCATAATGCTATACCAAGTTGGGTAAAATGAATCTGAGAATATGTTACTTTATAACACATATTTATCGACAAGACCGAAAAAAACCTCTCCGAAGAGAGGTTTTTAGTTTATATCAATCAGATCGACTGACCAGACTGAACTTTGTCCTTGAGGAGTTGAGGTGCTTTAAAACGCTCACCATACTTCGCTTCAAGCTGATTCGCGCGCTCAAGCGCTTGTGCGAGTCCATATTGATTGAGGAACTGTAAAGCGCCGCCAGTCCAAGGGGCGAATCCTATGCCAAAAATAGAACCGATATTTCCATCAATGACAGACTCTAAAACACCCTCTTCAAGACAACGTAAGGTATCTAAAGATTGCACAAACAAGAAGCGATCAATCATTTCTTGCTCAGAAATATCAGTCTCTTTCGTCCAATGGTTTAAACCATCCCAAAGGTATTTTTTACCACTTTCAGGATATTCATAAAAACCAGCACCAGCAGCTTTCCCTTTACGCCCAAACTCATGGATCATTTGCTTTAAAACATCTTCAGCAGGGGAGTGTGGTAAATCTTTGCCTTCAGCCTGAAGCGCTTTACGCGTTTCGTTGGTCACATGCTCAGACAAGGTTAATGCGACTTCATCTTGGATTGCTAATGGACCGACTGGCATACCTGCTTTTAAAGCAGCCATTTCAATTTTGGCTGGATGTACTCCCTCAGCCAGTAAACGCAAACCTTCGTTGACAAAAGTACCAAATACGCGGCTGGTGAAGAAACCACGACTATCATTCACCACGATAGGTGTTTTTCCAATTTGTTGAACATAATCATAGGCTTTAGCTAGTGTCTCAGCTGAAGTCTCTTTACCTTTAATAATTTCAACCAACTGCATTTTATCAACAGGGCTAAAGAAATGCAGTCCAATAAAGTTTTTCGCATCTTTACTTGCTGTTGCAAGACCTGTGATCGGTAAGGTGGATGTATTAGAAGCCATCACACCGCCGTCAACTAAATATTGCTCAGCTTCTTGAGTTACTTTGGCTTTGAGTTCTTGATTTTCGAATACAGCTTCAATGATTAAATCACAGCCTTGTAGATCAGATGCATTCGCTGTAGGGGTAATGAGAGATAAAATTTGTTCGCGTTTTTCAGCAGTCATTCGACCTTGTGAAACACGTTTATCTAACAGTTTTTGACTATACGCCTTACCTTTTTCTGCATTTTCAATCGATACATCTTTAAGGACGACTTGAATCCCCTTAATCGCTGTCGAGTAGGCAATGCCAGCCCCCATCATTCCAGCGCCTAAAACACCTACTTTGGTCGCCTGCCATTTTGCAGGCTCTTTAGGGCGGCTTTCACCTGATTTGATTGCATTCAGTCCATGCCAGAACGTACCAATCATGTTTTTCGCAACTTGACCAGTTGCCAGATACGTAAAATAGCGAGACTCAATAGTTAATGCAGTATCAACATCTACCTGAGCACCTTCAACGGCAGCAGACATAATGGCTTCAGGGGCTGGATAGCAACCTTTTGTTTTATCACGCAGCATCGCTGGTGCAATCGCAAGGACTTGAGCCACTTGAGGTGATGATGGCGTACCACCTGGAATTTTGTATCCTTTAACATCAAATGGTTGTTGAGATTTTGGATTTGCTTTAACCCAAGCAATTGCTTTATCCATGAGCTCTTGTTCAGAATCAGCCGTATCTTGAATTAAGCCTAGAGATTTTGCTTTTTCTACACCAAATTGTTTTCCTTCCATCAGGAAAGGAAAAGCATTCTGTAAGCCGAGCAGTCGCACCATACGCACGATACCACCGCCACCTGGTAACAATCCTAAGGTAACTTCAGGTAGACCAAATTTCGCTTTAGGATCATTTAATGCAATACGAGCATGACAGCCTAATGCGATTTCCCAACCGCCACCGAGCGCTGTTCCATTTAATGCAGCGACAACAGGTACACCCAAGGTTTCAATATAGCGGAATTCTGCTTTCATTTTTTGGATCATGCCAAAGAATTCAGTGGCATGTTCTGGTTGAGCTTGAATCAACTCATCCAAATCACCGCCTGCAAAAAAGGTCTTCTTTGCAGATTTAAAAATGATACCTGTAATGCCAGATTCGGCTTTCAGTTTTGTTACCGTCTCTTCCAAAGCAACTCGGAAATCTGCATTCATGGTATTGGCAGACTGATTAGGTGAGTCTAAGGTGAGAATAACAATGCCATCAGCATTTTTTTCAAATTGAATTGCACTCATTATTCTTCTCCTTATACCAATTCAATGATCGTTGCGATACCCATACCACCACCTACACACAGTGTAGCCAAGCCACGTTTTTTACCTTGACGTTCAAGTTCATCGAGCAACGTACCTAAAATCATGGCACCTGTCGCACCGAGTGGATGACCCATTGCAATTGCACCACCATTTACATTGACTTTTGCAGGATCGACATTGAGTTCATTAATAAAGCGCATTACTACAGCCGCAAACGCCTCGTTCACTTCAAATAAATCGATATCATCAATGGTTAAGCCAGCTTTTTCCAAAGCTTTGCGTGCCGCAGGTGCTGGACCAGTTAACATGATTGTTGGATCAGTTCCGACAAGCGCAGTTGCTAATACTTTGGCACGTGGTTTTAAGCCTTGTTCTTGAACCGCTTTTTCAGATGCAAGTAGAACAACAGCAGCGCCGTCTACAATGCCTGAAGAGTTTCCTGCATGGTGAACGTGATTAATCTTCTGAGCTTCTGGATATTTTTGTAATGCGACTGCATCAAATCCCATACCACCCATCATTTCAAAGCTTGGATTTAATTTGGCTAAGCCTTCAACGGTAGTCGTTGGTTTGATGAACTCGTCTTTATCTAAAACGACAACGCCAGCTTTATCTTTTACTGGTACAACTGATTTATTGAAGTAACCATTCGCTTGAGCCGCTGCTGCTTTCTTTTGTGAATCTGCAGCAAAAGCATCTACATCAGCACGAGAGTATCCATCTAAAGTTGCGATTAAATCAGCACCAATCCCTTGTGGAACAAAGGTAGATTTCAGGTTTGTTTCTGGATCGAGTGCCCATGGCCCGCCATCGGAGCCCATTGGAATACGCGACATTGACTCTACACCACCTGCAACGACAACATCTTCCCAGCCTGAACGAACTTTCTGTGCAGCAAGATTGACAGCTTCTAGTCCTGAAGCACAAAAACGGTTGATTTGAACGCCTGCTACATCATCATTCCAGCCTGCAGCAATTGCAGCAGTTTTAGCGATATCACCGCCTTGATCACCAATTGGAGTTACACAACCCAGCACGATGTCATCGACTTTAGAAGTATCGAGTTGATGGCGAGTTTGAAGTTCATTTAACAGCGTTGTGAGTAATGTGATTGGTTTTACTTCATGTAAAGAACCATCTTTTTTTCCTTTTCCGCGTGGTGTGCGAATGGCATCAATGATGTAAGCCTCGCTCATAATAGTTCCTTTTTTATAGGTTGAAATTGTTATGGTGTTTTGAGTGTAGATGATCTATGTGATTGTGCAATGACGAGAACGGATGAGTCGTTTGATATTTTTGGTCACTGAAAAATTAAGTGTTTTAAATTGTGAAATGAAAGTTTTTGACGAATAAAAAAAAATTGTATTGCGAATGCTTTGATTATAATTTTGCTATATCAAATCTTTGGCGCTTGATATGGCAAGCTTTACACCATAAGAACCTTCATCATCTTTATCAACATACCAACCACCGTTAATTACAGCGGGCACTTTTTTATTGATAATCTGCCCTTTCAGCTTTTCAGCTTCTAATTTACTTAAATAGCCAACTGTTAATCCGTTGATTTCAACTTTGATTGCATTTGGATGGTATTGGTTAAATGGTTCTGACAGAACATGAGCAGTACATTCATGAAATTTAGATACAGCTTTTTTTGACCAGCTATTTTAAGTAAATTTTTTTTGAAATGCATTTTCTCCGACAATATTATAAGTGTACTGTATATCAGCTTGAGGTCGAGAGCTGTGCGATTTTACACTGTAAAAATAAATTGCTATTCCAATCAAAATTGAGATTAAGATTGCAGTAAGTGTCATCTTATTATTCCTTTAAATATTACGAATATTTTAATTTCAACTTGAATATTTTTGTTAAATAAGCACTTAAATCCATATGTAAAAAAAAGCCTGAACAATGTCAGACTTTTTTATGTTTGAATAAATTAATGATAACCATGTAATTGACGATACAGTCCTGGTGTTACCCCTGTCCACTTTTTAAATGCTCGGTGGAAGGTACTGGTTTCACTAAAGCCGACTTGTTGTGCCACATCTTCTAAAGTTAAAGATGGGTTTAACAGTAAGTGAATTGCAGCGTCTCGACGTAAGGCATCTTTTACACCTTGATAGCTCTTACCTTCAGCAGCTAAGCGACGGCGAAGCGTCTGTGGTGATAAATAAAGCATGGCTGCAACATCATTTAATGTTGGCATTTCTTCACCAATTTGGCTCTTCAATACTTCACGAATACGTGATGTGAGCGAATTGGTATTTTTGAATTTCACCAACAGTTTCGCTGGAGCACCTTTTAGAAACTCTTCCAAGGTGTTTTCATCTTGGCGAATTGGAAGATCTAAGTAGTCTGCAGCAAATGTGATTTCAGTACGAGCTGAATCAAATTGGATTACTGGCGCAAAAAATAACGCATCATATTCATCTGCATGTTGTGGGCGTGGATATGAAAAATGTACACGCTCTAACGGAATACGACGCTCAATGAGCCACGATGCCAAACCATGCCAGATCATGAGCATACTTTCAGTAATGAAATGGTCAGGATCCATTGTTTTTGGAATGAGTGGAACTAAGCGTGCTTCATGCTTATCGCGCTCTAAAGTCACAGACCACTCATCACCAAATAACTTGTAGAACTGTGATGATAACTCAAGCGCATCACCTAAAGTTTTGGCATGTATGATCAATTGACACATGATCGCAAAGGTCCCTAAGCGACGTGGCTGGATATCAAAACCAACGTGTTCATCTTGGGTGACCATCCACAGCATTTTAACAAAGCGTGTGTACTGCTCAGGAGAAATACGTGCTTTAGGTTGGCGGAGTAGTTCAGCTTCAATGCCGACATGTGAAAGTAAAGTGTCAACATCCATCCCTAGACGTTTTACCCCAGTCAGGGCTGCATTCACAAAATGGATACTTATCGTATCGCGACTCATGTTAAATCCTTCAGTCTCTTTGATGTTCACTGCTACTTGACCTAAATGACACAAAAAATAATTTAATTGGCAATTATCACTAGAGTAATTGCTCTTTTACATCATAAATTGCCGAAATGATCAAGGTAAATGGCTGAACATGACATTGTTAATCTTGTTTTATATTTCTATTATGGGTGAAAAATCAACATATTCTTGGTGAAAATAACAATGACAGCTGCATTAAAGGGATTGAAAGTTTTAGATTTTTCCACATTATTACCCGGACCCTTTGCGACCTTGTACTTAGCAGATCTAGGGGCAGAGGTGGTCCATATAGAGTCACCAAATCGACCAGACCTTGTCAGAATGTTGCCACCTTATGCAAATGGTCAAGCCACGGCGCACAGTTATTTGAATCGCAACAAGCAGTCGATTGCTCTAGATTTAAAAGATAGTCAGAGTATTGAACTCATTAAATCAAAAATTTCAGAATACGATATCGTCATTGAGCAGTTCCGTCCTGAAGTGATGCGACGTTTAGGACTCGACTATCAAACTTTATCTGAAATAAACCCACGTCTGATTTATTGTTCAATAACAGGATATGGGCAAACAGGTCCTTATAAAGATAAAGCGGGACATGACATTAATTATGTATCGCTCTCAGGGATTGCTGGGCATTCAGGTCGGCAGGAAAGTGGACCACCACCGATGGGGATTCAAATTGCTGATGTCGCAGGCGGTTCTTTACACGCAGTGATCGGCATTTTAACAGCCGTGATTGAAAGGCAACGGAGTGGTTTAGGTCAATATATTGATATCTCTATGACGGATTGTGCGGTGACCTTAAACAATATGGCTGCGGCAGCTGTACTTGCAGGTGGACAGAATCAACACCCTGAAAATGAACATCTGAATGGGGGAACATTTTATGACTATTATCAAACGCAAGACGGGCGCTATATCTCAATTGGGAGTCTAGAGCCCCAATTTATGACAGGTCTGGCAACTACATTAGAACTGCCTATATTATTGGAAAAAGGAACCTCATTTGATGTTGAAGATCGAAAAGCAGTCAAGGCTGCGATCGCTGATAAAATCAGGGAAAAAAGTTTTGATGTATGGCGTAAAACATTTTCTGAATTAGACGTATGTGTAGAACCTGTGTTAAATCTAGACGAAGCTCTGACGTCAGATTTGGCTCAACAACGTGCTTGGACAGTAGATGTACCTCTAAGGAAAGATGCAAATGAGGTAGAAAAACAGTTGGCTTGCCCAATTAAATTTTCAAGATCCAAGGCACAGTATCATTATATCGGCCAAACACTGGGTGAAGGGAACTGGTAGTCAAAGTATTGAATATATGAAAAAAAAGAACCGATCTGTATCGGTTCTTTAATCTATGTTTTCATACAGTAAATGAAATACTTTAGACTAAAGTCTATAATTGTCATGGAATGAAATTAGGCTGAGTCCCAATGGATTTAATTCAAGTAAATGGTCAACCGCGCTATGGGCGTTTTACAGAATTGCCAAGTGCAATTTCTGTCTCAAAATATATTTATAAAACGCCATATGGCAAAGTGCTCAAAGGATGGAGAAAAAAACTTAAATATAAGAAATTTAAGTTTTGTAGTATCCAACATGAGCATTACAGCATTGGGATGGCTATCGTCGATATCGCTTGGGCGGGACATGGTTTCATCTATATTTATGACCATAACACCGGACAAGTCGTCGAGTGGAATGCGATTAATGTATTGGCACACAGTACGGTTCTAGATGAACAGCCACTATTTAATCATAGCCATTTTCAACATGGAAAAATCCAACTCGATATCCAACATGCCAATGGTGTTCGTTATATCAAAGTGATCAAACATGGTGAAGAAAAACTGTCTGCACGAATCTTTTGTGCTGGAACAGATCCTTTGTCGATGTGCAGTCCTACTGGTATAAATGGTTGGACCTATACTCAGAAACTAACTACATTGGCCGTTGAAGGGTATTTCATTAATAAACAAAAAGAAAAAATTGAATTTAACTCACGAACTTTTGCTTCGCTTGATGATACTTGCGGTTTTCTAAGACCTGAAACGGCTTGGTTTTGGCTATCTTCTAATTTTTGGGATGCGCAAGGAAACCGTGTGGGTTTGAATCTTGCCTCTGGCGTGAATGAAAGCTTTGGCAATGAAAACTGTTTGTGGATTAATGGGCGCCTTTATGCGTTGACGGATGTTCTTTTTGAAATGCAAAATGATCAGATGTGGACCATACGATCTATGGATGACAAATTACAATTGACCATTGAAACAGGCTGGCGCCGTTATGAAAATCTTAATCTTAGAATGGTAGGCAGCCAGTTCAGTCAGTGGCAATCTAAAATTACGGGTTTTATTATTTCAGATGATGGTCAGCATATTGAGCTTAATCAAGAGTATGGACTATTAGAGCAACATTACGCTAAATGGTAATGGCGTCATAACAACAAAAAAGTCCGATTGATCGGACTTTTTTACATTCTTTTTTATATCGCAGCTTGCCAAAAAGCTTCACCTGCTTGAATTGGATCTTGAGTTTCAGCGAGCGTATCAACCCAAACTTGGTATTGATGAATAATAGGGTGTTGGTTTGGGTGGAAATCAGCTTTAAACCAGTCTAAATATTCTCGTTTTTTTGCCGTTAAAATGCCATCTTTTCCAAGCAACCATTTCAAGCCTTGAGCAAACATTTTTAACCTTTCAATTCGAGTAAAGCCATCTTGTTTGAGAAGTCCATGTGTTCTTTGCATGGTAAATCCAAACATCATAAGCGTAACTAAAACCAAGGCGGTATAACGTGTAAGGTTTGAAGTCTGCGCCACTTCGATCATGACATCATAAGCTACATCGCGATGTTCCATTTCTTCAATACTATGCCATGCAAATAAACCACGGACAAAAGGATGTGCATGGGCCATCGTACTTTTATGACTGAAAAAGGTCGTTGCCATTAAAGCGGTTAAGTGTTCGCATGAAGCGGTAATCGCAATATTAAAACGATCAGGATACCTTTTTAACGCATGTTTGAAACGTTGATTGACTTGATGAATATATTTTTCAATTGGCATACCTTGCTCAATTAAAATTTTATTCATTTTGTCATGGGCAATACCGTGTTGCGCTTCTTGTTGAATAAAGTCTTTCACACGTTTGGCTAAGATAGGATCTTGAATATGCGGTTGAAATAGTCGGACACACTGTATGAAATATCGTTCTCCATCTGGAAATGTCAAACTCAAAGCATCAAATACACGTGTTTTAAAAGGATCGTTGTTAAACCAAAATCGTGGTACTTCGTTAAGTCGGAAATCAAGGTGCTTACGAATCACTGGATGGTATGTGGTAATTGCATTCATTTTATTTTTATCACTTATGCAGAAAGAACAAGTATGTAAAAAAATCACATTGAGGTCATTATCTCTACAGGACAAAAGAAGAGAGAAGGAGATTAAAACTGTAAGTAATGTCGGCTAAATCATCCGAATAAAAATGATTTAGCCGGCGATAGGAATATTATCGAGCTGCTTGCCAGAATGCTTCACCAGCTTGAATTGGATCATTGGTCTCGGCTAATGTTTTTACCCAGACATCATATTGGGCAATCACAGGATGTTGGCTTGGATGAAAGTCTTTTTTAAACCAATCTAAGTATGGACCTTTCATTCTCGTTAACATGCCATTTCGACCGATAAACCATGGAAGTCCTTTGACGGTCATTTTGAAACGGTCTAAACGACTAAATCCGTCATACTTCAACATGATATTGGCACGATAAGTTGTAAATCCAAGCATCATGAAAGTTGTAAATGCCAAAGCAAATTGTCGAGTAAGTTCTGGAACATCACCGACTTGTTTCATGACATCAAAAGCCACATCACGATGCTCCATCTCTTCGATAGCATGCCATGCTAAAAGCGCGCGCACATAGGGGTGAGCATCTTCAAGGGTTGCTTTTTGACTATAAAAAGTATCAGCCATTAATGCAGTTAAGTGTTCGGCTGCAGCAGTCATGGCAATATTATATTGAGGTGAACGACGTGTCAGTTCGAATTTAAAAATTTTGTTAAGAACCTTAATAAATTGATCGACAGGCATACCTTGATCTTTCATGACCTGATTCATCTTGTCATGCGCAATTCCATGCTGTGCTTCTTGTCGAATAAAATCTGCGACGCGTTTTTGTAATTCAGGGTCTTTGATTTTATCTCTAAATAATCGAACTGATTCAATGAAGTAGCGCTCTCCGTCTGGGAAAGTTAGACTCAATGCATCAAACATACGGGTTTTGAATGGATCTCCACCAAACCAAAAACGAGGAATTTCTGAGAGCTTGAAATTGAGATTCGTGCGTACGACAGGATCAACCTGATATTTTACCAATGCGTTCATCTTATTTTCATTCATCCGCTTTAGATCGTTTAAGTATGTATGGCATTGGTCTGATTGTTTTGACAGTACTTGCCATTTTTTATACATTTTACGACAAATGAAAATGAATAAAGTCAAATTTGCCTAAAGGAATAGTGCATCGTGAAAGATATTCAAATACCCAATGGATATTTCCATTTATGGCAAACATTTATTCAAGTGAAACAGCTCGATAAAGAGATAAAGACTGCATTAAATCAGGATGTTGATACGCTGAATAAGATTTTGGCAGCACCGATTGCCATGCAATCATCTTATTCTTTTTTCTTAAAGCTTAATTCTCTCACGCAGGTTTATTTGAATCGCGCCAATTATATTTTTGAAATGGCTCAATATGTGAAACCTGAGCATTTTGGTGTGCTTGGATATATGGCTACACGAAGTGAGACGGTGGCGGAAGCACTGAACTATATTTTAAGATTTAGCCGCTTGGTGATTGATGGTGAAGAGATTACACCCATGCAGATCCATCAGGACGGTGAAATACTGATTTTAAGCTGGCCGTTTATTTGTGATGACTATAATTTTATCAATGAGTTGACGAATGCCATGATGGTCTCATTGGCAAAGCAAATATTAGTGCATGATACCTTTCCACTGTATAAAGTGATCATGGCGCATGAAGCTATCGCACCATTGTATGAATATCAAAAGTTCTATGGTTGTCTGGTAGAGTTCAGCCAAGTTGAATATCAGTTTCAAATTCGCACTCAGGGGTTGCAGCTAAAACCCCAACAAGCAGATCCTTCACTTATGCAATTGTTGGTTCAACAAGCGGAAGAGGCGATTGCATCAAAACCCGTGCAATCGAGTCTTGATCGGCAACTCCACTTAATTATTGCTGAGTATTTGCGTATTCGTCACGAAGCGCCAAAGATTGAAGATATTGCGACAGAATTATGTTTGTCGGTGAGGACTTTGCAACGACAATTAAAAGATCGCGGAACATCATTTAAACGCATACTTGAGCAAGAACGGATGTCACAATGTGAGCGCTTATTAATTCAGGGGCTAGAGTTAACGGATATCGCAGTGCAACTCGGTTACTCAGATCAGTCTGCGCTTGCTAGAGCATTTAAAATGTATAATGGAATAACGCTGTTGCAGTTTAAAAAACAACTTAAACAACGACCAACTCACCACCATAATCTAAGGTAGATCATAAAAAAAAAGTAAGCATGTAGCTTACCTTTAAAGACTTAATTTTTATGCCAGTCTAAAATTGATTCATCTGTATTTTGGGATATCTAAAAGCAATGGAGAGTATAGCAATCACCGCTAAGATCCAGCAGTAAAAAACGTTTTGGATCATTTCCATTGGCGATAATTTTGCAATTGAACACGCCAATAATAATTGTGCGCCAAACGGAATTAAGCCTTGAACAACACAAGAAAAAATATCCAACAAAGCAGCCGAGCGTTTTGGGTCAACACCATATTCTTTAGCAACTTCACGTGCCATATCGCCAGATAGAATAATGGCAACCGTATTATTTGCCACAAAGAAATTAGACAAGATTACCAGAAGACAGATTCCGATTTCACCAGCTCTTTGCGTTCCCACTTTGAATAAACGCGTAAGTTGATAAATGCGTTGTATTAGCCACTCTAAGCCACCTTCTTTTCGCATAAGGGCAGAAATACCACCGAGTAACATTGAAAGCAATGCGACTTCAAACATGCCCAAAAAGCCATCGTAAATCGCAATATTTAATTTAAGTAGGTTAAAGTCGGGGGCTTGAATCAGACCGACGAGTCCAGACATAACAATGCCCAGCATAAGTACAGCCAACACATGTAATCGGGTAAAAGCCAAAGCAAATACAGCTAAATAAGGCAAAATCAGCCAAAAATTATAGTCATTGAAAGAAATTTGTTGCGTATCACGACTCATCACAAAATAAATCAAAATCGTGAAAAGTGCTGCTGGTACTGCAATCCATACATTGACTTTAAATTTATCTTTTAGTTCTACACGTTGGCTACGAGTTGCGGCGATAGTGGTATCTGAAATCATCGACAAGTTATCACCAAACATGGCTCCTCCAACCACAGCGCCAATCGCAACAACAGGATTTATATCGGTGACTTGAGTGAAGCCAAATGCGATCGGCGCACAAGCAGCGATAGTACCCATCGAGGTGCCCATCGCAGTAGCAATAAACGCTGAAATAACAAAGAGCATTGGCAGGACAAAAGCCGAAGGAATGAGAGATAAACCTAATTGTACTGTTGCATCAACACTACCAATGGCACTACTAATACTGGCAAAAGCACCTGCCAGCATAAAGACCATAAACATTAAAATAAGATTAGGATGGCTTGCCCCACGGAGAAACTCATCTATACCTGTATTTAATTTGCCACGATAAAGTAATACCGCAAGAATAAGGGCGGGGATAGCAGCAATGGGTGCTTTAATTTGGTAGAAGGCAAACTCAGTGCCAATCAGAGTGTGATAAATACCGCTGCCCAAAAAAATGGCTAAAAACACAATAAGCGGTAGAAGGGCAAGCGCTCGCGGAGAAGCTTTGCCTGGGGAGATTGTGGTCATAACATAAGAAATAAAAGAGTAAGCATGTATAGTATAGAACAGCTTTGGCTAATTCAGAAAAGTTAAAATGTAAGTGCTAAGCTATTTGTTTTTAAACATTTTTAATCAATAAACATAAGTTCATATAAATATTCATGATTTAGAAAAAACAGAAAAAATCGAGCTTTTTGATCATTGTTAAAAAAATCAAAACATTGATAAATATGCACTTGGAATACTTAACTGAAAAGAGTGTTTGGTGCTTTTCATCACACTCTGTTCAATGAGTAAAAAATAGCGTTACAATGGGCCGTCTTGTATTTTACAAAACCAACTCCTCAATTCTATACAATTCAAGGAAAGTACATCCCTATGTCACGTTTAGCCACACGATTTGCACAGCTTAAATCTCAACAGCGTAAGGCTCTAGTTTCTTATGTCATGGCAGGTGACCCTCATCCACACGTAACGGTTCCTTTGTTACATCAAATGGTGGAAGCAGGTGTGGATGTAATTGAACTTGGCTTACCATTTTCAGATCCAATGGCCGATGGTCCAGTGATTGCACTTGCGGCTGAGCGAGCATTGGCAGCCGGTACAAATACATTGGATGCATTGGAAATGGTCAAGCAATTCCGTGAAAAGGACACAGATACACCAGTGGTGTTGATGGGTTATTTGAATCCTGTAGAAGTCATTGGATATGAAAAATTTGTATCAACTGCTCATGACTGTGGTGTGGACGGTATTCTTTTGGTGGACTTGCCACCTGAAGAAGCACAAGTGCTCGATGTTGTCTTGAAAAAGTTTGATATGGATCAGATCTTCTTGTTGGCGCCAACATCTACAGATCAACGTATTCAACATGTCGCTAATCAAGCGAGTGGTTTTATTTACTACGTGTCTTTGAAGGGTGTAACAGGTGCAGCGACTTTAGATGTGAATGAAGCTGCTCAACGCATCGAAAAAATCAAGTCGATGACGGATGTACCTGTTGGTGTAGGTTTTGGTATTAGTGATGCAGCCTCTGCAAAAGCAATCGGAAGCGCAGCGGATGCGGTCATTGTTGGTAGTGCTTTTGTTAAACCATTTGCACAGACAACTCCTGATCAAGCAGTTGAACAGGCGGTCAATAAAGTCAAGGAGCTTCGAGCAGCGCTCGATGAGTTAGTATGAATCAAGAAGTTAAATCAGGGAAAACTTTAGCACCTGCAACACCTTGGACAGATCGTTCAGTACCAGGTATTCAAATCCCTGATCAACAGCAATCGTTAAAAGCGACGTTTACTGAGCCTACGATTGAATGTCCAGAATGTCATGCTCTGGTGACTCGTACGGCGATGTCTTTCAATGCTTATGTTTGTCCTCAATGTGATGAGCATTTAAAAATGAAAGCACGTGACCGCTTAAATTGGTTTTTTGATCAAACCGCAAAAGAATTAGGTCAAGAGTTTGTTGCAAAAGACCCACTCAAGTTTGTGGATAGCAAAGCTTATCCTGTGCGTATGAAAGAAGCACAAGAGAAAACTGGCGAAACTGAAGCACTCGTGGTGATGGAAGGACAAATCAAAGGTTTATCTTTAATCGCTTGTGCATTTGAATTTGATTTCATGGGCGGTTCGATGGGTACTGTAGTTGGTGATCGATTTGTACAAGCAGCAGAGCGTGCGATTGAAACCAAACAGCCAATGATTTGTTTTGCTGCCTCTGGTGGTGCTCGTATGCAAGAAGGAATGTTATCTTTAATGCAAATGGCACGTACATCAGCTGCGATTCAAAAAATGAAAGATGCTCGTATTCCGTACATTGTTGTATTAACTCATCCAGTATATGGTGGTGTGACCGCATCTTTAGCCATGTTGGGTGATGTGCATATCGCTGAGCCTAAAGCAATGATTGGTTTCGCTGGTAAACGTGTCATTGAACAGACTGTACGCGAAAAGTTAGAAGAGCCGTTTCAACGTGCTGAATTCTTGCTTGATCATGGTGTAGTCGATCAAATTGTTCATCGTCACGCATTACGTGATACAGTTTATCGTATCGTAGCGAAATTGATGAATTTGCCTTGAACCTCACTGCTCCACTCAGTACAGATAATTTACAAACATGGCTCGATTATTGGAGCCATGTTCACGTTACAGGAATTGATTTAGGGCTTGAACGCGTCATTCCTGTGGCTGAAAAATTGGGAGTTACACACCCGCAAGCGAAAGTCATTACCGTCGCTGGTACGAATGGTAAGGGTTCAACAACTACAACCTTAGCTTCAATTCTGAATGCTCAAGGATATCAAGTCGGTTTGTATCAATCTCCGCATATCTATCGTTTCAATGAGCGTGTAAAACTCGCAGGTCAGGAAGTTTCAGATGAGCTTCTGATCGAAGCATTTGTTCAAGTTGATCAAGCACGACGTGAATGTGATTTAAGTTTATCTTTTTTTGAAGCAACAACCCTTGCAGCTTTTGTCATCTTCAAACAACAGAAATGTGATGTTTGGGTATTGGAAGTTGGACTAGGGGGACGTTTGGATGTTGTGAATGTCGTTAATCCAAATGTTGCGGTCATTACCAATATTGGATTGGATCACACAGATTGGCTGGGTGACACCATTGAAAAAATTGCTTTTGAGAAAGCGGGTATTATTCGTCCAGATATTCCAGTCATTTTTGGTGGGCAACAAATACTTCCAACATCAATTCAGGATAAAGTCATTGCATGTAATGCGACGCTGTCATGTCTAAATCAGGATTATTTTTATCAAGCAAATGGTGATGGTAAAACTTGGACATTTTCAAGTTCAGCCCTGACCTTAAAATTACCATGTGGTCAGTTGGCCCTAGATAATGTTTCTACTGCCGTGGCTGCATTATTGGTCAGTGGATTGAAAATTTCTCAAACTGCACTAGAGCAGGGCATTATTCAAGCACATTTACCAGGTCGATTTGAAATAAGGGAAATCGCAGGAAAAACAGTGATTTTCGATGCGGGACATAATCCGCATGGTGTAGAATTTTTGTTAAAGCAATTGCGAAATTATTTAGAATACAATAAACAGTACACAGAAGTTATCGCTGTGTTTTCGATGTTAGCGGATAAAGATATAGATTCAGTCGTTAATTTATTGAAAAACACGGTATTTATGTGGAAAATTGCGCCGATGGATGTGCCTCGTGCAGCACCATTACAACAATTAGAGTCAGCGCTTCAAGGTGAGACAGTACAACAGTATTCAAATGTACAGGTCGCATTTAAATCAGCACTTGAAGAAACAAAAAATAATCAGCTGATTTTGGTGTGTGGTTCGTTTCATACCTTAGAGGCGGTCTGGGAGTATTTAGAGAATGTCAATGAATAACAAACAACGCTGGATGGGTGGTGTTGTTTTATTGGGTGGTGGTGTTTTATTGGCAGCATTACTTCTAAAAGGCAAAGAAGAGATCCACCAAAATAATGTTGAACAACCGGTTGAAGCTGTTCAACAAAAAAAGAATGAACCTGAAGCAGTACAACTTCAACCTCTCACAGTTGATGTGGAAACTGAAAAGCGTTTACTTGAAGAGCAACGACGTGCTCGTGAGAAAGCTGTGGCAGAGCAAGAAGCTCGTGCTGCTGAATATTTAAGAATGCAACAAGAGGCCGAAGCTGAAGCCGCACGTCGCGCTGCTGAAGAATATGCTGCAATGAATGCTCGTCGAAACGCTGCTCAGCAAAGTTCAGACAATATTCCTCCTGAATTGGTTGAGGATGAAGCTGAAAAGCAAAAGCGTTTGGCTGAAGAAAAACGCATAGCTGAACAGAAGCGTTTAGCTGAGCAAAAAGAACAACAGGCGAAAGCCTCAGAAGAACAAAAGCGTAAAGCCGAAGCAGGAAAACGTGCAGCTGAAAAGAAAGCAGCAGAGCAAAAAGCTGCTGAGGAAAAACGTAAAGCAGAAGAGGCGAAGAAGAAAGCTGAAGCTGATAAAAAAGCTGCAGAAGAGAAAAAACGCAAAGCTGCTGAAGAAGCGAAGAAAAAAGCTGAGGCAGAAAAAGCTCGTGATCTGCTGGAAAATGGAGATCGTCAATGGATGGTTCAAGTGGCATTGGCTGCGAATGAGGCGAATGCAGATGCGCTTGCGGCTAAGCTTCGTGCCAAAGGATATAAGGTAACGAAGAGTCCAACGTCGAAAGGTATTCGAATTATGGTTGGTCCATCTAAAGATCGTGATTCGGCAGATGCGTTACGTAAGAAAATTAACAGTGATGCAAGTTTAAATATGAAATCAGCATGGGTGATTGATTGGGTACCACTGGATAAGCGTCAATAGTTTCTTGCTTTGTTTTAGAAAAAAGGATTCAAACTATAATTTGAATCCTTTTTTAAATTAATATGTTAAAGAATATAAGCCATAATCAAAAAAAAGCCTATCTGAGGATAGGCTGAACGCTGAAACTTGATGGCTCGTCAAAATTAATCAAGATCAGGTTGAGGTGTTAAACGTAGATAAGGTGTCACTGCCTTGTACCCTTTAGGGAAGCGTTGTTGAATTTCATTTTCGTCTTTAATAGAGAGAACAATCACAACATCTTCACCATGCTGCCAGTTTGCAGGGGTTGCCACTTTATAGTTATCTGTTAACTGTAATGAATCTATAACACGTAAAATTTCATGGAAATTGCGACCAGTTGACGCTGGATACGTAATAATCAAGCGTACTTTTTTATTTGGATCAATGATCACAAGAGATCGGACGGTTAGGGTCTCGCTGGCATTGGGATGGATGAAATCATATAAAGTCGAAACTTTACGATCCTGATCAGCAATGATTGGGAAATTTACCGTGGTAGACTGAGTTTCATTGATATCTTTAATCCAACCATGATGTGATTCAACATCATCTACAGAGAGAGCAATCGCTTTAACATTACGTTTTTCAAACTCGTCTTTTAGTTTTGCTGTAAAACCTAATTCCGTCGTACATACGGGAGTGTAGTCGGCAGGGTGTGAAAATAAAACTCCCCAATGATCTCCTAGAAAATCATAAAAATTAATTACTCCTTCACTTGATTGCTGTTCAAAGTCTGGAGCAGTGTCACCTAAACGTAATGCCATATATACCTCTATTCTTATCAAAACCTTAATGTATTGAAATTAATATGGAGGAAACTCTTTATAATTAAAAATAGTGTTTTTTTATTTACTTATGAAAAAAATAGATTTATTTGGCTGCCTGAGTGCAAATAAACGCTCATAAAATTGAATTTGAACGATATATATTTTTGATCAAATTTGCTACATTAACTCGCCGTTGCTCATGCGTCATGGAAAATAATCCAGAAATTTTTTGATTGCATTTGTTTAAAACCCTTGTACTTCAAATTTCTAGCACCATAATAACGTTTGAGAAAAATCATTTTGATAAGTAAGTTTTAGAGAGTCTATATGTTGGCAAGTCTGATCGGAGGAATCTTCGGTACTAAAAACGAGCGCGAATTGAAGCGTATGCGTAAAATTGTCGAGAAGATCAATGCGCTCGAGCCGACGATATCTGTGTTAAGTGATGCAGACTTATCTGCAAAAACAGAAGAATTCAAACAACGTTATAAAAACGGCGAAAGTCTTGATCGCTTGTTACCAGAAGCTTTCGCGGTATGTCGTGAAGCTGGTAAGCGTATTATGGGTATGCGTCATTATGACGTACAGTTGATTGGTGGTATTACCCTACATGAAGGTAAAATTGCAGAAATGCGTACAGGTGAAGGTAAAACCCTAATGGGTACTTTGGCTGTATATTTAAATGCAATTAGTGAACAAGGTGTTCACGTTATTACTGTCAATGATTATCTGGCGCAACGTGATGCTGAGTTAAACCGTCCACTTTATGAATTTTTGGGATTATCTGTTGGGGTGATTTACTCCATGCAGAATCCTGTCGAAAAAGCAGAAGCTTATCGAGCAGACATTACCTACGGTACAAACAACGAATTTGGTTTCGACTATCTTCGTGACAATATGGTGTTCTCGTTAGCCGAGAAAAAACAACGTGGTCTTGCTTATGCGATTATCGATGAGGTTGACTCGATCTTAATTGACGAAGCACGTACTCCACTTATTATTTCGGGTCAAAGCGAAGATTCCTCACAACTTTACGCGGCAATGAATGCGATTCCGCCAAAGTTACATGCTCAAAAAGAAGAAAAAGTTGCAGATGGTGGGCACTTCTGGATCGATGAAAAGCAACGTTCAGTCGAAATCACAGAAGCTGGTTTTGAAGCCATTGAAAGTGAACTTATTGCGATGGGATTATTGGCAGAAGGTGAGAGTCTATATTCTGCAGCCAACTTAAATCTTGTTCATCATGTGACAGCTTCTATTCGCGCACATTACTTGTATCAACGTAACGTGCATTATATTGTCCATGACGGTGAAGTGATTATTGTCGACGAAAATACAGGTCGTACGATGCCTGGTCGTCGTTGGTCTGAAGGTTTACATCAAGCGGTAGAAGCGAAAGAAGGTTTAGAAATTCAACCTGAAAACCAAACGCTTGCAACGACCACATTCCAAAACTATTTCCGTTTATACCGTAAACTTTCAGGTATGACAGGTACAGCAGATACTGAAGCTGCTGAAATGAAAGAAATTTATGGCTTAGATGTGGTGTTGATTCCAACCCATCGTCCAATGATTCGTAAAGATCTGAATGACTTAATTTATTTGAATCGTAATGGTAAATACAATGCGATTATTGAAGAAATTAAGAAAATTCATGAAGCTGGTGTTGCACCGATTTTGATTGGTACGGCAACAATTGAAGCTTCTGAAATCTTATCGGATAAACTGAAAGAAGCGGGTATCGCACACGAAGTACTGAATGCCAAACAGCATGAGCGTGAAGCGGATATTATTGCACAAGCTGGCTCTCCACGTGCCGTGACTATTGCGACCAACATGGCAGGGCGTGGTACGGATATCTTGCTCGGTGGTAACTGGAAAGCGAAACTGGCGAAAATTGAAAATCCAACTCCTGAAGATGAAGCACGTTTAAAAGCAGAATGGGAACAAAATAACCAACTGGTGCTGAATTCTGGTGGTTTACACATTATTGGTTCTGAACGTCATGAATCTCGTCGTATTGATAACCAATTACGTGGTCGTTCAGGTCGTCAAGGTGATCCAGGTGTTTCGCGTTTCTTCTTATCGTTAGAAGATGATTTGATGCGTATCTTTGCAGGTGATCGTGTCGTCGCAATGATGCGTGCAATGGGTCTGCAAGAAAATGAAGCCATTGAACATAAAATGGTGTCTCGTTCGATTGAAAACGCCCAACGTAAGGTTGAAGCACGTAACTTCGATATTCGTAAGAACCTGTTGAAGTATGATGATGTAAATAATGAACAACGTAAAATTATTTACTCACAGCGTGATGAAATTCTGGCAGAAAGTACTTTGCAAGAATATATCGAGTCAATGCATGAAGAAGTGATGAAAGGGGTGATTGAAACGTATATCCCACCTGAATCTATTCATGATCAGTGGGATGTACCAGGTCTTGAATCTGCATTACGCTCAGACTTTAATATTGATCTTCCTGTACAGCAATGGTTGGACCAAGATCGTCGATTAGATGAAGAAGCATTAGCACGTCGTATCACTGATGAGGTTTTACAACGCTATCGTGCGCGTCGTGAACAAATGGGGGCTGAATCTGCAGCAGTGTTAGAACGAAACTTTATGTTAAGTTCTTTAGATCGCCACTGGAAAGATCATTTAGCAGCGATGGATTATTTACGTCAAGGTATTCATTTACGCGGATATGCGCAAAAGAATCCTGAGCAGGAATATAAGAAAGAAGCATTCAATCTGTTTGTAAATATGTTAGCTGTCATTAAGTCTGATGTTGTGACAGATCTTTCATTGGTACGTTTACCAACGCCTGAAGAGCTGGCAGAAATGGAAGCACAGCAGCAAGCTCAAGCTGAAGCGATGCAACTTTCACTTTCTCATGCTGAAGTTGATGGTTTAACAGGTGAGCAAACAGTTAATACTCAAGAATTGGATCAGAATGAAGTTGAGATTACGCCACCTCAAAGCCGTAATGCACCTTGTCCATGTGGTTCTGGTTTAAAATACAAGCAGTGTCACGGTAAAATCTAAATTTCATGAAGCAGAACTTAGGTTCTGCTTTTTTTATTTTATTATAGTGCTTGGTCAGTTCATGTGAATAAGCATTGCCAATTTTCTCAGTTAATGCTATTTAATTTTGCATGATTGAATATATGGAAACGACAATGAAAAAAATACTAAAACCGGCTCTATTTGCAGTTTTTGCTTTACCAGCTTTTGCATTTGCCAATACTGATACAAAAACTGTACCTCTAGCGAAAGTTCAAGCAGCTGCGGGTGTTACTCAAGCACAAACTGAAGTTAAAAATGACTCCACAACGGTGATAAGTCCTCGCACTGGTATTCGTTACACACTTGGTAATACAGCTGGTCGACCAATCATTCTTCAAACAGCTTCAATAGCACCAGCAACTCCAGCTACAGCAAATCGTATTGTTGCATCAAATCCAGCTCTTTCAAGTTCAAGTCAAGAAAAAGCAAAACAAGCCTTATTGGAACAAACTGTATCTAATTAATTTTAGAATTTCGTACAAAAGCCAGTCTTTGACTGGCTTTATTGTTTTTAGGGATCGAGATTTATTTCAAATCATTCATTTCAATCAACCCTAATGCCTTATTCACTCGATTTTTTTTCTAATTTCTAATAAGCTTAGCCATCATTTTTTTTAATTCGGACAATCAAAAATGGCGGTGGGTGACGTATCAATGCCACAAATGCATGTGGTAAAGGGTGTAAGAATTGGCTCAGCAGAAGCGTATGTACGTTACCCAAATCGACGTGACTTGGTTGTATTTGAATTTGCACAAGGCACTCAAGTTGCAGGTGTATTTACCCAAAATGCTTTTTGCGCAGCGCCAGTACATATTTCAAAACTGCATTTGTCTCAAACAAATCCACGTTACCTTGTAATTAATACAGGCAATGCGAATGCAGGTACTGGTCCTACAGGTTTGAAAAATGCAAAGGACACTTGTGCTGAATTTGCCAAAATTGCTGGTGTAAATGAGAACGAAGTTTTGCCATTCTCAACAGGCGTAATTGGTGAACAATTACCCATGGAGCGTTTGATTGCTGGGTTAAAACCAGCATTTGAGAGTCTTGAAGATGATGTATGGCCTCAGGCAGCATCAGGTATTATGACGACGGATACTTTACCTAAGGGTGCTTCTGAACAATTTGAAATTGACGGGGTTGTTTATACAATGACGGGGATTTCAAAAGGTGCAGGAATGATCCGTCCTAATATGGCAACAATGTTGTCTTTCGTAGCGACAGACGCGCCTATTGCTCGTGAATTGGTTCAAAAACTATTAAAAACCACGGTTGAACAATCATTTAATCGCATCACGATTGATGGTGATACATCTACTAATGACTCTTGTATTTTTGCAGCAACTGGTCAAGCAGGTGGTGCTGAAATTAAATCTAAAGAAGATGCTCGTTACTCTGTTGTTTTAGATGTACTTACACGTGTCATGAAGCGCTTGGCTCAGTTAATCGTTCGAGATGGTGAAGGTGCAACCAAATTTATAACTGTTTCAGTTGAAGGTGGTGCAAATACGCAAGAGTGTTGTGATATCGCTTACAGCATTGCACATTCACCTTTGGTAAAAACAGCGTTCTTTGCTTCTGACCCTAACTGGGGGCGTATCTTGGCTGCAATTGGTTATGCTGGGGTCCAAGATTTAAATGTCGACAAAATCCAAGTATGGTTAGATGATGTCCAGATCTGTAAAGATGGTGGTGCAGCGGCAGATTACACAGAAGAGGCTGGTGCTAAAGTGATGAATCAATCAGAAATTACTATTCGCGTTGATTTGGGCCGTGGTTCTGCCAAAGATACGGTTTACACCTGTGATTTGTCATATGATTATGTCAAGATCAACGCAGATTATCGTTCTTAAATAAATTAAGCCTCCCTGTTGAGGCTTTTTATTTATCAAATTTTAATGATTGGTCAAATCCAATCTGTGTGTAATTGCTTATATTGATAAGCGCTATGGATAGAGATGCAAATAATGAATGATGCAACCAATTTAATTGCAAATGATGCGAAAGCAATTGTTCAAGCTCATTTAGACCTGATTGGTGAATCTAACAATCAAGATTTAACACCAGAGTTAAAGCAGCAAAAATTTGCTGAGATCCAAGCCGAATTGGAAAAGCGTAATGCGGTATTGGTTGCTCATTATTATTGTGATCCAGTCGTACAGGAGCTTGCGGAGCTGACTGGTGGTTGTGTTTCAGATTCACTTGAAATGGCACGTTTTGGGCGTGACCATGATGCGACAACACTCGTTGTGGCTGGTGTGAAGTTTATGGGTGAAACTTCTAAAATTTTATCACCTAACAAAACCATTTTAATGCCTACTTTAGAGGCAACTTGTTCACTCGATCTAGGTTGTCCTGTAGATGAGTTTAGCAAGTTCTGTGATGCTCATCCTGATCATACTGTTGTGGTTTATGCAAATACCTCAGCTGCGGTAAAAGCACGTGCAGATTGGGTGGTAACATCCAGTTGTGCTGTCGAAATTGTTGAGCATTTAGATAGTTTAGGTGAAAAAATTATTTGGGCACCTGATCAGCATTTAGGACGTTACATTCAAAAGAAAACTGGAGCGGATATGTTGCTCTGGGATGGTTCTTGTATCGTACATGAAGAATTTAGAGCACGTGGCATCGCTCAGATGAAAGCCATCTATCCTGATGCTGCAGTTTTAGTCCATCCTGAATCTCCAGAATCGGTGATTGATGTTGCTGATGCAGTAGGAAGTACTTCGCAATTGATTAAGGCTGCAAAAGAACTACCGCATGAAACAATGATTGTTGCGACCGATCGCGGTATTTTTTATAAGATGCAGCAAATGGTGCCGAATAAGACTTTGATTGAGGCTCCTACGGCAGGTGAGGGAGCGACTTGTCGTTCTTGTGCACATTGTCCATGGATGGCAATGAATGAATTGGATGGCATTTTGCATGTTTTACGACATGGTGATCAGGAAGTGTATGTTGATCCCGCTTTAGCAGAGCGCGCTAAATTACCATTAGATCGAATGTTAAACTTTAGTGCGTCATTAAAGCGTTAATATTAGTCAAAATGCTTGATAAATATACATTTGAAGTGTTTTTTTGAATTTTTTTGAAGATAGGTGTTGACGTTATCCAGCGTCACGCCTAGAATGCACACCGTACCGAACGATACATCAAACGATAAGTTGAACGGTACAAAAGCTGAGATGAATCGGAGTATAGCACAGCCTGGTAGTGCACCTGGTTTGGGACCAGGGGGTCGTAGGTTCGAATCCTACTGCTCCGACCAATTCTTCAAGGCAAAGGTTTTCCAATGATCTCGCAATCATGGGTAATGCGCCTGTAGCTCAGTTGGATAGAGCATCCGCCTTCTAAGCGGATGGTCACAGGTTCGAATCCTGTCAGGCGCGCCATTGGTCGCTTGATTTTATAGAACCAAATTTTGTGATGGTGGATGTAGCTCAGTTGGTAGAGCCCCGGATTGTGATTCCGGTTGTCGCGGGTTCGAATCCCGTCATTCACCCCAACACAAACCCATGTAATCGGAGTATAGCACAGCCTGGTAGTGCACCTGGTTTGGGACCAGGGGGTCGTAGGTTCGAATCCTACTGCTCCGACCATTTATTTCATTATAAATGGTCAGATAAAAGATACCGCGTTAAGCGGTTTTTTTATGTCTGATTTTTGCTGTTAAAAAAAGATCCTATCAGGATCTTTTTTTGTTGAGTGTTTAAGGCACGATAATAACAGCAACGCGTCTATTTTCTGCATGGGCAGCGTCAGTATTTGCAGTATTAATAGGTTGGGTTGAACCGCGACCAATGGTTTGGATATGAGCTGGGTTAAAACCCTCCTCAATAAAAATAGTGCTTACGCTTCGGGCACGGCTTTCAGAAAGTTTAAAATTATAATCTGGATTGCCAATAAGATCGGTATGACCGACGATACGGACTTTCTTTAAATTGTACTTTTGTAGTTGTGCTGCGAGATGTTGAATCTGTTCACGATTTTTTTTAGAGATTTCAGCCTGATCGAAATCGAAAAGAAGTCGTTCGGGTAGTCCCAAACTCCAACCTTCCTCTGTGAGTACGAAACCTTGTTGTTTTAACATTTTTACTTGTTTATAGCTTAAAGATCCCATACCCAAGCATGCACTTAATCCTATACAAAGAATGCTCATGATAAAAAGTTTGAAACTACGATTGAGCATAGGTATTAATCCTCAGTAAAAACTCTATTGTTGAAATATGTGCCAATGATGTTTTAGATTCTTCGCTTTGTACATCGCTTGGTCTGCTTGAGAAATTAAGTCCTCAGGGGTATGAGCTTCTTTAGCCAAAGCAATACCAAGACTAAAACTAAAATGAATTGATTGTCCGTTATATTTTAAGGGCTCATCAGAACATTTTATAAGATTTTCGGCGATCGAAATTAAGTGATCCACCTGACTGACAGGACTTAGGATAATTGCAAATTCATCACCGCTTAATCTTGCGACAAAATCATTTTGACGAGTGTTTTGTTTTAATCGTTTAGCCATCTCTTTCAACACTTCATCCCCCACTAAATGACCATATTGATCGTTAATAGACTTAAATTTATTGTTATCTATAAAAATCAAAACAGTATTTTCACGTTTATCAGGCTGATCGAAAAGGCTACACAAAACTTTATAAAAGTAATGTCGGTTTGGTAATTGTGTTAATTCATCATGTTGTACTTGATAATTAAGCTGAGTATTTTCAGACTGTAACTGATTGTGCCAAGATTGAATTTCTTCTAATAGTTGATTAAATACTGAGTTTAGATGATGAAATTCTTGAATATCATTTTTTGGAAAGCGGAGATTATATGCTTTTTGTTGACTCACTAATTGTGCTGTATGAATAATTGGTGATATAGAATTCATAATATGACGATAGGTTGCATTAACCGACCACCATAAGGCGAAAATCATAAAAAGCATACCTAAAATCAAGGCTAAGCAAATCTTGATAATGAATAAAATGATATCTTGAGAACTGCCGAATAGATGAAGCTCACCGACCAATTGTCCATTGTGGGTAACTTCAATTTGAATCGGCTTAGAAAAAAATAATCCATCAAACCAAGTTTGAAGTTCTGAATGGCGATCTATCAGTTTGCTGCTTTCAGTGATTTTAACTTTATTGCTATCCAATACTTGGATAAGGCGAATTGAGTGTTGTTGTGTGTACTCGTGTAAAATATTGTCTAAAGTGTATTTATCTTGGAAAACAAGAGCAGGTTGAATGCGTTCCGCAATTGTGCGACTCACTAAGGTTAAGTTTTGATTGGCGTATGATTTCACCGTAAAAATTGAAATCGTTGCAAAAATTAAAGTGCAGATCAAAAAAGTAATCGCAAAAATTAAAAATTGTGATCGTCTAAATAGTGATTGGAGTGAAGTTAATCCAAAAAATTTATCAATCATCTGAATTACTCCATGTTCTGTGCAAGAAGTAATACACGAGGATCAACGTGGATTTTGGTTTTTGCAAGACTGTCTAAATTGACTTTAAATTTTGTAATACCTGCTTTATTGCTATAGAGACAGAAAACACTTCCAACTTCGCAATCTTCATTATTTGTTGAAAATGAGAGAATTGATTTCTTTAGTGATTCTCCGATGAGCTTTTGTTCGACTGTTGGAGAAGATTTAGAGAAAAATATAACATCACAATTGGTCTTGTTTAATTCGTAATCATGAATATTTTGTGCTTTGATCTTTGAATTTTGCTTTAGAATTATTTGATTAAACTCTGCTAATGCCACAGTGTTATCAATTAGACATAAATCTGGTTGTGGAGATGAAATTTTGGCATAGCTCAAAATAGATAGAGTCATTTGATAAATGTTCTGGTTGGAATTGGCATGGCTAAAGCTGCACTTCAAAAGCAGTAGGGAAATCAATACGGCTTTTTTGATTTTAAATATAGCCATTTAGTAACATAGTTCTAGTCAGTTAAATAATAGAGACTATTCTAATCTAATTTTAATAAAGTTAAAGTGTTCGATTTTTTATCGATATCATACTGAATGATGTGAATTTGATTATTAAATACCCACTCAATACTCATAATTTAAAAAAATACTAAAATATTGAAAAAAGAGGTTGCATTGGGGGAGGAATGCTGTAGAATGCACATCCATCGGCGGTGATGTTGATTAAAACTTGTTGAAAAACAAAGATTTAGCTGAATAGGTTAGATCTAAGTTTTGAGAATGAGTT